>JACDES010000155.1 GCA_013816265.1 Parachlamydiaceae bacterium
ACTTTCCTTAATATTAATAGAACCGTAAAGAAATAAGCAATTCTTATTTTTTTTCTTATTTTGACAGCATTGGGCTTTGAACAGACGATCTTTCGAGCTAACAAAGAGAATCATGTAAACAAAATTAATGAGTACAGCCATAGAACTATACTTAAATGGTTGCCCACTACCTGTAAAAAATTATGCGAATCATGTGTTTCAGGGCTGCATTACCCCTGGCTACCTAAATTAAAATGCATCCGCAGTTATTAAAACCTTCGTCGCCAAGATCTAACTTTACCCACAATTTTTTATCCTATACTTGTCAATATGTCTAGATTTGACGCTTACCTCCAAAGGGGTTTGTTCATTAATTGAATCCAAATTAAAGTAGCCATTTTCTTTGGTGATTCTAATATTTTCTCTTATTTTGACAGCATTATTAAGGCAGTGGTAACAAAATGAAAGAAGTGTTAAAATAATAAGTAGTACATCGAAGGATCCTAAAAATTTAATCCTGTGATTATTATGACCCAAAAAAACCCTCTTCATCTCCTATTAGCAGAAGCTGCTCACTTGCTTCAAGAGCTCCAAACACACGATAAACCAATTAAAGAAATCCCCCCCGAAGTACTACAAAAATTAGAATTGCTAAAACAAACAATCGACATCTTCACAGAATTAAACCAAAGAACCTACGAAGCTGCCGGCATTGATATCGAAACAATCAGTAGGGATGCGATAAATTCCCCAAATTTGCCGCAAAAAGATAAACAATTTTTTGAACGTGCTAACAAAATTGAACATGACGCAAAAAACATTCATGACCATCTTTCAAAAGTTTTAGAATCTAAAGAGAAAAATAAAGAAAAAGAGAAAAAAACAAAGATAAAAAAGAAAAAGACAAAAAGACATATTCCAGATGAAAGTAAAAAATTTAAACGTCTAGGAGATTCTGATTGGATATCCGTTTAAATTATACCACGCATGGTATACATTTGAACTCAGTTTTTTCTTATTTATTATTAAGAGCTATTCCCCCCTTAGAGGCACTCATACAATATGAATTACATCGAAAAGCATCACGATTTATACAATAACAACTTAAATATTTTAAGGCATAAAGACCCTTTAGTAGCCTATAAACTCGAACTTATTCATGAATTTAATCAAATACAATTTTGTGAAACTCAACAAAATGAATTGAACTTATCCAGATATCGATTTGGGATCACAGATTATTATCATTCACCTGATGGTGCCTTTGAAGAGGCTAAAAAAACAGTAGAAAATGAAATCGAACCTAAAACAGAGGCGATTTTTTTCTATGGATTAGGACTCGCCTATATTTACGATGCCTTAAAAGAATGGTTAAAAAAAAATCCAAAACGTCACCTAATAATTTTAGAAGACGATCTCGAAGTCATCAACAGCTTTCTATATACAGAACGAGCCGGAGAATTACTGCAGGATGCCCAAGCGACAATATTTACCTTTGAAGACTTATATGAATACGATAAATTTTTCAAATTGAATAGTCGATTTTTACACCTTAAAATCCAATTCCTAACACTTCCTTATTATATCCTTAAACGTGAAAAAGAATCTTTTGATCTTTGTTATCGCATCTTGTATGACCACAATTGGGTTAAACATATTCACGAAGAATATATGTCAGGCCAAGCGGGCTTTTTAAAAAATTTATATCCAGATCTACTGCAACTACCGGAGTCATATTTAGCTACCGGTTTATATAATAAATTTACCAACATACCTGCCATCATATGTGGCGCTGGACCTTCTTTAGAAAAAAATATTGAATTATTGAAAACACTGACTGATCGAGCTCTCATCTTCGCTGGTGGATCTTCCATGAACGTCGTAAATTCTTACGGATTAATTCCACACTTTGGAATTGGCATCGACCCAAACCCTGAACAATGTCATCGCCTCATTACAAATCACTGCTTTCATACCCCGTTTTTTTATAGGCATCGATTATCAGAACAAGCGTTTGAGTTGATCCAAGGATCCAGAATTTATGTACCTGGCTCTCATTCAACCTTTTCATCCTTTATGGAAGAAAAACTTGGGATCAGCCATCCCCCTTTAGATGAAGGACATAACGTCGTCACATTTTGCACAGAAATTGCCCGTCACTTGGGCTGCAACCCTATTATCTATGTCGGAATGGACCTCGCCTTTACAGAAGTAAAAACTTATGCTCAAGGTATAGGGACACATCCACTTTGGTTAGGAATAAGCAAACCTTATGAACAACAAGAAAGTCATGTTGTCTCACGAGTAGGTATAGATGGACAAAAAATCACCACTAAATGGGATTGGTTAGGAGAAGCTAATTGGTTTACACATTACTCAATTGCTCATCCCGAAATTCAAATTTTAAACGCCACAGAGGGTGGTCTCGGTTTTAATTTTGTCCCTAACTGGACATTAGAAAAAGTCGCTGATGAAATTTTAACACAAACTTATGATCTTTCTAGCAAAATCAAAGGCGAGATTCAAAATTCTCAGATTCCTGTAACAAAATTAAACATTATAGAACTCATTCAAGAAATTAAAAAGAGCCTTCTTACCTCTATAGAGTACTGTAATACAATTATTTCAGAAGAATATAAACTGCTGGTAAATAATTCTGATGCCGACAAAAAGTCTTTATTTACTACGAAAGCCATTTTGTTTGAAAGCCTTCTACATGATGAATTAGCCTACGAATATTTCTTGAAAGATTTCGAAAATGCCCGATCTTCTTTAGAAGCATCTACAGGAAAACCAACCGAATTTGAAGCACAAGTAAAACAGCTCATCAGTCGTTTCCAGTTTCTATCGGCCGTGTTGAGTCAGCACGTTAATATTTTGCAAAAATCGATGGTAAAATTCATTTTCTTCAAAACTTCAACAGAAACAACTATCAACACTAAAAAGTCTACAATTTATCAAGAGGGTGATAAATATAAATTCGAAAAAGATCATTTGATCCTCAAAGATGCTGAATTAAACCTAAACTTCGACATTGAATTCAAATCTACTGAAAAAACCGACTACTATCCGTCAGATAAGCTTAAGATCCAATCATATTATGATAATAAACGAAATCTCCAAGGTCCCTCACGGTTCTACTCAGAAAGTGGAACTCTTCTAGCGGAGCACTGGTTTGTTAAAGGGCAGAAACAAGGAAAAAGCAGTTCTTATTATTATTTTGGCGGATTGCAAAGTTTGGAAAGGTATAAAGACAATCAATTACATGGCAAACAAGAATATTACTTTAAAAATGGCACTCCACATATTCTCCTTGAATACAATAATGGATTACTCAATGGTAAAGTTTCTATTTTTAATAATGAAGGTTTTCTAATTCGTGAACTCAATTATAAAAACGGCAAGCGTCACGGAAAAGAACAGATGTGGAACGAGAAAAAAAATTGCATTATTGAATGTGAGTATAATGATGGTATTCCCGTAAATGCAGCTTATGAATGGAGTTCAAATGGTAAATTAATTAAAGAAATTACCATTAATCATTATCCGGATGATTTTGATGCTTCTTTTTGGAATGAATCTGGTGAATTATTACAATCTTTTAAAAAAGGATCGGAAGATTTCTCGATTTACTATGATGAAAGACAAAAGCAAGCCGAATTATTAGGTGATGCCTTAGAGAATGTAGAAAAAAATATCGATTCTTTATTATTAGGCTCTACAGATAAGACTGAATTAGATCCTCAACTTAGATCCGAGTTTTTAACGATGAAAAATTCTATTCGCGAACTTCAAAATATGAAATTAGAGCTGCGAAGCATTAAAGAAGCTTCTGAAAAATTAGCTATTATCCCTTCTGCTATACCAGAAAAAATGTAATAAGCTGGATGATATGGAAAAAATTCTCTACAACAATATTGAGCTCCTTAAAAAAATTGATGCGAAGCTTGCTTACCAGCTCATGATGAGCGATCCATCGGCTCTCGATTTTTGCGTTTCTAGAAGTGGACAAACAAATTTAAAACGCATATATCAAGATGATATTTTTTATTATCATTCTGAAATCGATCCTACAGAAGAGGCTAACGAATGGTTTCTTAAATTGAATATTGGAGATTCAACGGTATTATATGTTTATGGAGTTGGTCTTGGTTATTACTACGATGCTGCAAGAGTATGGCTTAGGAGTAACCCTAAAAATAAATTAATTTTTCTAGAAGAAGATCTTGGTGTCCTTCATCGCTTATTCGAAACTGAAAAAGGAACCGAAATACTTAACCATTTACAAGTAAAAATTGTCACTTTCACAGATTTAATGGAAGATAAAGAAATATTCAGCGAGCTTGCCTGGACGTATATAAACGCACCTTTCACTGTTTCAGCCCTAAAATTATATGAAGATGTAAATTCTCAAGGTGTAAGCGATCTCGCTCATCAAGTCACTCATGAATCAGTACAAAAAAGTGCCTTAGCCGATGAATATCAAAAATATGGGGTTCCTTTTTTTCGTAATTTTTATCCCAATCTTCTAGAACTCCCAAAAGCAATATATGGTAATGGCTTATTTGATCTATATAAAAATGTTCCTGCAATAATATGTGGGGCAGGTCCTTCACTAAATAAAAATATAGGTCTACTGAAAACACTTAATGAACAGGCTTTGATTTTTGCCGGGAGCTCCTCTTTGCCTGCCCTTCTGTCAAAAGGGGTCATTCCCCATTTTGGAGCTGCAATTGACCCCAACTTAGCACAGGTTTCACGAGTACAGTGTTCTCAGGGCTATTTAATCCCATTTTTTTATCGAAATCGCCTCTATCATGAAGCTTTAAAAGCCATTTCAAGTTCACGTCTTTTTTTAACGGGGGCTGGTGGATATGATATCGCGGAATGGTTTGAACAAGAACTAGGACTCGAGAGCGACATCTTAGATGAAGGGCATAATATTGTGAATTTTTGCATTGAAATTGCCAATGCTCTGGGATGTAATCCAATAATTCTTGTTGGAGTGGACTTGGCATATACTAATAATCGACCTTATGCCGAAGGCGTGGAAGAAACTCTTAACTTGCCCAAAGAAAAATTGGTAGAAAATGGTGATTTAGATTCTATTGCAGTGCAAAGAAATGATATTAATGGAGAACCCGTCTACACTCTTTGGAAATGGATTACAGAGGCAGAGTGGACAGCCAAATTTGCAGAGGATCATCCTGATATTACCATTATTAATGCAACTGAAGGTGGTTTAGGATTTAGACGAATTCCTAACGAGTCTCTAGCGAATGTAGCGCAAGAATATTTGAAAAATAAAGAGGATTTTCACAAACGTATCGCTATCGATATGAAAAATCATTCTTTATCAAATATAATCAGAAAACAAATCGAAGAATTGATGATCAAATTTCAAAATAGCCTTAAATGCTGTATGAGATATCTTGAAAATTTGATGGATGAACTTGATCAGATAAAAATAAATAGTAATGTAACCACTAGTACTGCAGATATTCTAGAAACACCAAAAATAGCATTAATCGAATCAGAATTAGAAGAAGAGATTGGATATAGATATTTGTTAGAGACTTTCAACATCATTTATATGAAATGTCACCAGCGCCAAATTGAAGAACTTCAGTCAGTAAAAAATAAAATGACAAAAATTGAATGCAACAAGCAGAAAATCGTTCTTCAAAAAGAGCGTTTAAGCTTTCTTAAGGATGTTTCAGAAGCCAATATCGAGCTCATTAATATGGCGCTTCATAACAAAGCGAAAGAGGACTTTCGCACTCCAAACGCTACGCGTAGCTTTGGAAATCTGTAGTATATATATTTCTTAAAGCTTCGCAAAGCGTTTGGAGTGCGCGTGAGTTGCAGGTGTATTAACTTAGTCTCAAACGGTGAGATAAAGGTCTAACAATCTTTATCAAAACCTACCTATGCGGGTCCGTACCGGTATAGAAGTAATTACT
>JACDES010000156.1 GCA_013816265.1 Parachlamydiaceae bacterium
GCCCTTCAGGCCTAACGCAAGGAACTTTTCTTAAGTGAATGTGGGTAAAAGAGTGGGAAAGGAAAAAGGCTATTCGCCAATTTTTTTCTCTTATTTTGACAGCATTGGGCTTTGAACAGACGCTCTACCGAGCTAACGAAGTGAATTCTAGATTTAAATCAATTTTTTCTTAGCCTCAAGCTACACATACTCCTAAGGGCACGCCACCACTAATTTAATCTAATACAAGGTTTCCAGAACTGTTTTCACTCAAACCCAACTACAGTTTTATAACATTCAATCAAATGATTTACACCATTCATAGCACTATGTGGTATCGATTCAATAGGCAAATTGTATTGTTCCGCTATTGAATTCTTAGATAAATTGATCTCACTCGGAAAGGGTCGGTGGTCCATCTTAAGCTTCTTTAAGTTCAAAGCCCAATACATTGAGGCAAAGTCCAACCAATGATAAGGCCAATTGTGCAACTCCTGAGTATAAACATCCACTAATTGAGAAAAAAATCCTCTATCAAATGCCGGATTTTGGCATATATATACAGCCTTTCCCCTTTCGATTTTGTTTTCTAATAAAATCTGCTCTATCTCTTGTCCTACCAATTTTTCATCTTTTCCCGTTAAAACCTTCTCCCACGTAAACCCATTAATGGTCATACTAAAAAGATCTCTTTTTTCCCATACCTCTAAGGGCTGTTTGACAATACTATTATACGCGTATAGCTCCTCAGCACTGCTAATATCGACTATTTTAAAAGCAATTTCTAAAACACGATGTTGATAAAGGTCTAAACCAGATGTTTCCACATCTAAAAAAATTGCAAGCATGATTTTATTACCTATTTTAAGCTGCGAAATATATCTACATTTTTTCTAGATTTCAACTTCAATTAAAGAAAAATACTTATTTTTCTATTGCACTTAACCTAAACAACTTGGTAAAATTTAAGTAAGTGAATTTAAAAATTTTTCTTTTAATATTATATTAATTTGTATAAAGATTTATACCACGCTCGGCCTAAAACTTGAAATTTGGACCACGTGTTGTATGCCTTGCTTGAAAAATTTGTTCTACATAAATGAAGAGATAAATTATGAAAGCCGTCAATTTTGTAAAAAATTTGTTTATTCGATTTCGTTATCCATTCTCAACACCAGAAGATGTCGCCCATGATTTAGGTTTGGATATCTCAAACTTCCTCACATTTAGAGAATTTATTAATTGCTTAACACATCCCCAATCAAAACCTGCAAAATTAATAAAATTTATGCCCCGAAAACAGGCAGAACAATTATTTAAAACGGCCCTTCGTAAAGAACACTTTCAACAAAACTCTCTCTTCTCTTACCGTTTCAATGGAGGATGGATGGAATTCAAACTTCAATTTGACGACCAATCCCGCCTAAGACGGATTTATCTCCAACATAAAGATCTAAAGCAAAAACACGAAATCCCCATTTCTCAATAGTTTTAAAACACTCCTTTTTGTTACAATATTGAAGTTTATAACTTAAGTAAAAAAGTGAAAACGAACATGGCACTCTCCCCCCAAAAATTCAGAGAAATGGTTTTTCAAATACTCTATAGCAAAGATGTTGGTAACCCAACAGAAGATGTCATGCTTGAACTCATGATGGGCGAACTGGCTGTTTCCAAAAAAAATGTCAGAATGGCAAACGAAAAAGTTCAACAAGTTCGCGACAAAATGAACGAAATCGATAAGCAAATCAGCTCCGTTTCAACATCGTACGATTTCGATCGTATTCAAACCGTTACTAAAAATATTCTACGCCTAGGGGTCTTTGAGCTTTTCTACGACGATGCAATCCCATCCAAAGTAGCTATCACGGAAGCAATGCGAATTGCCCGCAAATTCGGAACACCTGAATCGGCAACCTTTGTAAATGCCGTCTTAGACAATCTCTATAAAAGTAGTATTGGACAAACTGTCGATTTGAAAAGCATCGAAAATCAAAATGCATTATTACTTCAAAGCGAAGAACAGGCTAAAAAAGCCGCTCTAGAAGCGATAGAAAGCAATAAAAATTCTACATCTCCTGAGGATGAATGAAATTACCTGCCGATTTTCAAAAAGATCAATCTCTTAGTAAATATACAACTTTTGGGATCGGCGGAAAAGCAAAGTATTTTATCGAAATAAATAAAATCGATGACATGAAAAATGTTATAGCTTTTTGTCATTCAGAAAATATTCCCTACTTTATTATTGGCAAGGGTTCAAATTGCTTATTTGATGATAGAGGCTTTGATGGCCTCGTAGTAGCAAACAGAATAGACTTCTTGGAACGTCCCGAAGAATGTGTATTTTATGCAGGCGCAGGTTATAGCTTCTCTCTACTAGGTTCTCAATCAGCACGTCAAGGTTGGAGCGGTCTAGAATTTGCTTCCGGAATCCCAGCCAGTGTCGGCGGAGCTGTTTTCATGAACGCAGGAGCAAATGGTCGCGAAACATGCGAAAGTCTCGAATCGGTCGACTTTGTCACTAATGAAGGAAAACTTGTTCGTCTCATGCGCTCTGAGATCGAATTCAGTTATCGTCATTCTTCCTTTCATCAACGTCAAGGTGCTATCGTAGCCGCATCTTTTCGTTTAACACCCTCAGATACTGCTAGAGAAAAACAACTTGGTATTATCGATTATCGAATAAAAACTCAACCCTACAAAGATAAATCTGCTGGTTGTGTCTTTCGTAATCCAGGAAATGGGATCGCTGCCGGAGCCCTCATTGACCAGAGTGGTCTAAAAGGAAAATCCATTGGTGGTGCTCAAGTATCTCTTATGCACGCTAACTTTCTGGTTAACACAGGAACTGCAACAGCACATGATATCCTCACTTTAATTGATGTCATCAAAAAAGAAGTTAAAGCAAAAACAGGTTACGACCTAGAAAATGAAGTACGCTGCGTCCCCTACTCTCTTCAAGATCATACAATCAACGGAAAAATATGATTGATTTCCGTGCCGATCTTCATTGTCACACAACCTGTTCTGATGGAACACTAACACCTGTAGAAATAGTTAAATTGGCACACGAAAAAGGTCTTAAGGGTTTAAGCATCACCGATCACGATACCGTCGAAGCATATAAGACAGCTATCCCTGCAGCCTTGCATAATCAAATCCCTCTCATTTCAGGCATCGAATTTTCAACAATGCATCATAAAACTAGCATCCATTTATTAGGTTATAGTTTTTCACTCAAATCCACACTGATTGAGGATTTTTGCAAAAAACATATCGAACGACGTCTACAACGCAATCGTCAAATTCTAGCATTATTAGCTGCAAATGGAATGCCTATTGCAGAAGAAGACATCCAAGGAGATCACCCTCATACCATTGGAAGGCCTCATATTGCCTTGGCAATGATGAAGAAGGGATATATTAATTCTATTCAAGAAGCTTTCTTTAAATATATTGGAGAAGGCAAACCTTGCTATGCCGCAGGAGCTTATTTCACTGTCGAAGAAACAATCGATATCATTCATCAAGCTAATGGCTTAGCTATCATTGCTCATCCCCACTTAATAGAAAACAATGGTGTTTTACATGAGCTCCTGAGCATGAAATTTGACGGAATCGAAGGGTATTACGCTCGTTTTCCTAAAGAACTCCAAGAGCGGTGGGTTAAAATTGGAAAAAAGAAAAACTGGATCATCACCGGGGGTTCCGACTTCCATGGCGACATCAAGCCCATACTTGCATTAGGAAGCTCTTGGGTAAATGAAGAAACATTCAAAATATTACATGATCATTACAAACAAAATAGTTAATAGACCTAATGTTATATCAAGAATTAATACAGCAACTTTATTCGATCAATTTATTCTCCGGAATGAAATTAGGATTAAATAATTCTCTCAAACTACAGCGAATCCTCAATTTTCCTGATCATAAATTCAAAACTATTCACGTTGCCGGCACAAACGGAAAAGGCTCTGTCACGACAAAAATTGCAAAAGGAATTCAGTCAGCAGGATACCGTGTAGGCCTATATACATCACCTCATATTTCATGCTTCCGTGAGCGCATTAGCATTAATGGTGAAATGATTTCCGAAAAATCTATTGAAGAGATTCTTCCCACTATTTTTGAAGTAATCAAAAATCATTCGATTTCTGCGACATTTTTTGAAATCGCCACAGTTCTTGCCCTGATCCATTTTGCCAATCAAAAAGTAGATTTTGTTATACTTGAAACAGGTCTTGGGGGTCGTTTTGATGCCACTAATATCGTTAACCCCATCCTTTCCGTGATTACATCGATAAGCTTAGATCACACAGAATATTTGGGTCATACAATCGAAGAAATTGCAAAGGAAAAAGCGGGAATTATTAAAGACAATATCCCTGTTGTGATTGGACCCAAAACACCTTATGATATCATTAAAATATTTGCAGATGATAAAAAAAGCCCCCTTTTTCAAGTGGCAGGCGAATACCCTACATTCGAAGAAGAAAACTGCATGATAGCAAAGACCGCTTTGAAACATCTGTCAGTAAAATATAAGATTTCGGATCAGGATATAACAAATGGGTTAAAAGCGAGACAACCTTGTCGATTTCAAGTTTTGACAAACCCTTGTACAATCATTTTAGATGTGGCTCATAATCCTGACGGCCTTTCACACTTGTTTCAAGCTGTTCAACATCATTTTGGAAATCGTTCAATAAGGATTTTATTTGGTCTTTCAAAAAATAAAGATATTGGGGAATGTGTAAAAATTATAAGAGAATTTGGTAATGAATTCCATTTGGTTCAAGCAAATAATGGCCGTGGAGAACTCGTAAGCAATCTTGAAGAAAAAATGAAACAACAAAATGTGACATCTGATAAAATATTTGTTGATGAGTGTATAAAATCGAGCTTGGATAAAGCGATAAAAGCGGCGCAACAGCACGATCAGATTTTAGTGATATGTGGCTCGTTCTTTATAATGAGTGAGGTCCGTCGATGCCTGGGACTTTTGGAACCACGTGATGAATTTGATATGAATGAAAAAATTGTTCAAGCCACCACTATGAAAACTATAAATTAACCTCAATTACTAAGGGATATGATATGCATACAGTATTAGAATTTCTTAAAACTGATACCGTTGTAGCCCTATTGGTTTCAGTATTTATCTTTATTATAACGATTTTTTTAGTAGCAAAAAGATGGATTGGATTTTCCGTTACAGTATTATTGTTAGTTTTTGCCATCACGGCCGGATTGGCAATAAGTAATCACCGCATTCTTGAATGCTACTTGAATGATTATAAAAAAGATGGGTTGAGTGATGCAAGTCAACCGGCCCCATTCAAAAAGCAGATTACACAAGCTGTAGAAGATGTTCAGGATGAAGTTAATGCAGAGAAAGAAAACCTTCATCATCTGATGGGTCAAGTTGATGAAATTTTCGATCAGCTAGAGGTTCAAAAACAGAAATTGCAGTCATTTATTGCTGAAACGCGTGAAAAATATAAGATTGAAAATGCTGCTGAAACTAAGGCTGAAGAATCGAAAAAAGATGTCATTAAGTAGCAATACTGTTAAATAAGAAAAATGAAAGCGAAAAAGGACTTTCGCACTCCAAACGCTACGTGTAGCCTTGAAAATAGCTTTCCGAATGTATCACGAAGCGTTTGGAGTGCGAAAACCCTCTTTCGCTTTCCTTTTTTGCTACAATCCATTTTTCTATAGCCGCTAACAATTATTCTCTCGAAATGTATCAATAGCTATGTGGAGTCAGTTTCACTTTTCCACGGAATATATAATAAACGACCGTATGTCAGGCCTGACACCAATACCGTTCACTTTACAATAAACTTTTAATTTAGTAATGTGACATTCCATTAAATGATTAAGGCTTTAAGGGGAAATGTCATGCCAGGTATAGGTCAAAGAAAGATAGAGGGACATCGATTCAG
>JACDES010000157.1 GCA_013816265.1 Parachlamydiaceae bacterium
CGGCCCTTCAGGCCTAACAAAGAGTGCTTTCTTTAGAAAAAATTGAGGATAAAGATCTGTAATAAAAACAAGGCGATTCTCACTTTATTTCTTATTTTGACAGCATTGGGCTTTGAACAGACGCTCTTACGAGCTAACGAAGAGAATCAAGTCAATAAACGATATAAATCCTACTAATTAAATTTCTTTGTTAGCTCGTAAGAGCGTTTGTTCAAAGCCCAGAGTGACCAGAGGGAACTCTGGGTAAATAAAAAAAGAATAGAGCCCGTTTCAGGTCGATTCAAATACGTGACGTGAAATTAATATGATTGGCCTGCTTGTTAAATCAATTCTATCAAAATAATGAATGGGGTTAAGAATCATGAAAATACTCGTTTCAGGAACATCTGGTTTAGTCGGGTCTGCATTGTGCAATTTTTTAAAAATAAATGGTCACGAAATTTTCAAGCTTGTGCGGACACGTGCGAATTTATTGCCAAACGAAATTGCCTGGAATTTAGATAGGGGAGTGATCAATCCCGAATTATTGGAAGGATTGGATGCTGTCATCCATCTTGCTGGCGAGAATATTGCTAGTGGAAGATGGAGTGATGCAAAGAAAAAACGCATTCGTGATAGTCGTGTGAAGGGAACACTTCTATTAAGTCAAGCCTTAGCTAGTTTAAAAAGGTCTCCACATGTATTAATTGCAGCCTCTGCAGTAGGGTATTATGGTAATTGTGGGGAAGAAATGTTGATGGAGAAAAACTCTAAGGGTACGGGATTTTTAGCTGATGTTTGTGCAGAATGGGAGACATCGACTCGTCCTGCTATTGAGAGAGGTATTCGTGTAGTAAATTTACGTTTTGGAGCTATCTTAAGTCTACAAGGTGGAATTTTGAAGAAGATAATAACCCCATTTAAATTTGGGGTGGGTGGACAAATCGGTGCTGGGAATCAATATATGAGTTGGATTGCCCTGGATGATTTGCTCAATGTCATTAATGAAACGATGCAAAATAAGTATTTTGAAGGACCTGTCAATGCTGTGAGTCCAAATCCGGTGACAAATTATGAATTTACGAAGGCAATGGGGGCTGTTTTACATCGACCAACATTTATGACGGTTCCTGCAAAGATGGCACGTTTTGTTTTTGGAGAAATGGCCGATGAGCTTATGTTGAGCAGTCAGAGGGTTCTTCCTGAAGTGTTACTGAAGTCGGGTTTTAAGTTTAGTTACCCAAACATTAAAGAAGCTCTTGAATTTTTATTGAATAAGAATATTTGAGCTTTTAAGGTTTATCACACAAATGAGTGTTTGACAACCAAAATGATAGTTGCAAATGCTTAAATATTTAGGGATTCACGTCTGCATTAGGCTGAGAAATTATTCTATGCATTTTTATTTAATGAATTAGCTCCAATAACTGCGGATGCAGTTTAATTTAGGTAGCCAGGGGTCGCACAGCCCTGAAGGGGCAAGCTACCCCTGGTTATAATGTAGAAACATCGAACTGCGGATGCAGTTCAATAATTTTTCAATACAAGGCGTATTATTGAACTGCATCCGCAGTTCGTTACATTCACATTATAGCCAGGGGTAGCATTGCCCCTTCAGGGCTGTGCGACCCCTGGCTACCTAAATTAAACTGCATCCGCAGTTATTAAAGCATTTGCAACTATCATTCATCTTGCCAACCACTCGTTTGAGTGATGAACTTCCTTTAGCCTAACATTGCTTGAGCTGCAGCGGCAAATTCTTCCGCTCTAGCTAAAGTGATGGCTCTATTCGAGGCAATTCTCTCACATGCATTCCAAAGGCTATTTAGATTGAAATCAACATTTTTTTCAGGATTTTTATATGAAGCTGCAATACCAAAAAGTTTATGAGAGGCTGAAGGTTTTTTTCTTAAAAATGCAAGCATTTGATTTTCATAAATTTTAAAACCTTTTTGATCCTCAAGCATTACAGCAGCTTCAATCATCTCTCTTGTTGTTTCGCTACCGCTAGGATCAAACCTTTCGTATAGAAATTTGAATAACTGACGTTTGATTGAATGTGATAAATTTAAACAGCGTGCACTTGTTAATTCTGCAACTTTAGAGATAACTTTCCAATGAACATCATTATTTAGATCTTTTCCATTGAGAAAGTCCATTAATATTTCAACGGCTTCTGGCGTGGCATTTTGATTTATTATCACGATACCTGACTCTTTAGAAGCTTCTCCGCTAGGTTGAAGTTTATTTCTAAAATAGAAAGACTGTGAATAAACGATGCTCTTATCGGTTGCAAATTTAGTTACAAGAGCTTTGTCTGTTGTGTTTGTCATAAATGTTAGGGGTAAGTTGCTATTTTCTTCTCGATAGATATTAAATGGAGTAGAAGTGATTTCGGTTGCTTCATCTTTATCATCACAAGCTTGGCTGTAGAGACTTAAGAAAATGCGATTACGGATAATATTAACCCCAGGTAATACTTGACCTGGTTCTTTATTTTTAAATGCCACACATTCATTCAGAATGCGATTTGGATTAAGTTCATTGAAAAGCATTTGATCTTCGGCTTGAAAGACTAGTTTTTTATCTTGTACGGCATATGCCTCATACAATTTATCAGTTATCTTTGTGCCCCCACAGATGACTTGAAGTAATCGACCTAGGAATTTTAGACTTACTTTTTTATCAATCATTACTTCAAAAGCTTTATTTGTAAGTTGTGTACAGCCTCTTAGATTTAATTTAGAAATATTTAAGCGTTTTTTGTTATTGACCTCTTTATTTGTTTTAGGGTCCTTGATGACAGTATCAATGTTTAAACGATCTAAAACTAATCCTAGAGCATTATCAGTCAAGTTCGTGCAATTTTCAAAATCTAGATATACGTAGTTTGTTAAATCTAGTGCATCGAGAAATGGTTCGAGTTCTTTACAATTATCTTCTAACAATTGGTTTGGAATTTGTAAAGTATTGGCCTTACTAATGACATTGCTTTTTTCAATCATTATTACAAACTGGCGAGATATACTTGTTCCAGTTACATTAAGTTGATAGAGTTTTTCAATCAGTTCGGCATTACCTGGTTTTACTAAAATCTCTTGTGTAATTTTTTTACATCCTGTTAAGTCTATTGTTTTAAGTTTTAGGTCCGGGAGCGCTTTTAAAAGTTCATTAACACCCGCATTAGTCACATTTGGACAATTATAAAGACTTAAAAAAATAGCTTTGGGGAATTTTTTTACAAAATCAACTAAATTATCGTCATTCAATTCACTTACCTGATCGGCGAATAATGCTTTGACATTATCTTGAGGCTGTAAAAGCTTATAACTATAGTTGTAGAGCCATAATGCGATGTTTTCAGGTCCGAGAAATTCATCTTTTTCAGAAAAAATCATTGATTCTTCTGCCATCGCCAACGGTATTTGAAACACACTTGCCCAAGCAGAAGGTCCCTCATATAAGTCACGGGCGATAGGTCGAGTATAGGCTGACTGCGTATATAATCGATCAATTTCAAATGGATCGCTTGATTTTGGCAAATCCCCTAAGTTACGGTTTCCGATCTTAATATTCTTTGGCAATACCAAAGTCCAAAGTTTTGGAATCTCGCGAAGAGAAAAAATGATATCCAGTGTCAGATTCTCGCAAGAAGAAAGATCTAGCTTTGTAATATTCTGTAAACTCTTTTGTTTGATCCATTGAGTCAATTGAGCATCGGTTATTTCATTTCCGAGTGTGAGTGTTTCTATTAAGCAACACTCTGAAATCAAATGATTGGTCTGTTCGTTCGTAAAGCCAGTAGAAAGATTGAGAGAACGCAATAATAGTATTGATGGTGGAATAGAAATCTCAGAAAATTTTGTAGAGATTTTATAACATTGTTCAAAAAATTCTAGCGTAGGTAAGAGGTTCAATAACAAATTTATTTGTTGTGAAGGAAATCTATCTTTTTCTTGTGGAAGCGTAATTGTTGCTAAGCCTGGGATTTTTAAATTATTTAATATATTGATAAATAATCCCTCTTCATCTTTTGTGAGGTCCATTCTTGTGAAGTCTATTTTTTCTATATTCACTAAATTAATTGAAGTGATTTTTTTGTCATTCACATATGTTAAAAGTTGACGAACGATGGCGCTTGTAAGTTCTGGTGTATCTTGAAAATGAATTTCTAATGCATTTGGTTGAAATGCAGGTTTCTCGATCATTAATTTATCGAGCTCACCTAAGTTTTTAAAATCAATAGTCAAAACACCTGTAAATTTATCGATTTGTTGTTGATTTTTCGTTCCAGCCTCTGTTTTTAATCTACAATCATTCAGTCCTGCAAGTTTAAAGACTATCAATTCCCCCATTTCATGTGTTTCCAAACATTTTTTGAATGGAGCATCTAAAATTGTTGATTCAAGGATTTGGCTTAATAGAGCATAAGCTTTACCGTTTATGATAGCCGTTAATTTCCTTTGCATTAAATTTGTCAATAATGGGTCTTTGATATTGAGGCTTAGAAGATATTCTTCAACCACATTCTGTTTTATACCTAGTTGATCTAAACGCATAACATCGATTGAAATTTGGAATAAAAATTTTGTAAATTTAGTCAGTGATAGAGATCCTTCAGGAGCATTAATAATAAAATTGAGTTTCTCGTGGATACGTGCAAATAAAATGCCTTTTAACTTGTCTTGAGAAATCTCTCTTACATTCACGATAGGAGCTGGTGTTTCTTTTTTTGCAACAGGTGACGTTTGAGTGGGTTCATTTTTCGTTACTGGCTTAACAGCCGTAGTTTGCTTTTGAGTTGTAGTTGTTGTAGTTGTAGTTGTTGTAGTTGTTGGTTTGGTAGTAGTTTTTGAGGCTGGTTTTTGTTTAGTTACTTCTTTATTCTGTTGTGTCGTTTTGGGTGCTGTGTTATTTTTCTCTTTTACAGGAGCTTTTGGAGCCTCTTTTTTTGGTGCAGGTTTTGCATTTTTAGGCGTTTCGACTTTAGGCTGATGTTGTACAACAGTTTTTTTTTGTTGTTGTTGTGCGCCACCATCACCATAAATATCTTCATCACTGTCTGTGTCGTATGTTGAATCATCATGAAAATTATTTGTTTCATCATTATCAGATTCTTCAGGAATTATTGTAGATCTCGCAAGCATGTCTTCTTGTTGTAAGACAAGAGCGCTTCTGATTGATTTAAGATTATCCGAGAATTTTTTAAATTCATCAGCGGTGTTTTTTTCAGCAATTTTGATTTTGTTTGTAAAGAGACGAGGGCTAATACGCTGTAAAATACTTGGAGCATAGTCATTGATGAATTTTAGAAATCTGCGGCAAAGACCATTGGATTTATTTTGATATTTTTTATAAAGTTTCCCTGCATCCTTGCTTATATCATCAATATATTTTATTTGAGATTTTAATTCACCTGGAGATGTCCCTTCACGAAAACCGGCTTCTAAATATTTTGTTGCCTTACTAAAGACATCATTTAAACGATTTTTTTTTGTGGATCCAATTTCAAATTCCGATTTCTTGTCATTTGCGTTGATGTATTTGTTTTTTTCAAAAGCTGTTTTAAAGGTATTGTGTATATTGATTTGGATTGGATTAGCCATAAACTCTCTTTGTTTTATCGATGTTTTTTATGTTATTTAAATTATTCAACATATTTACATATTAATATAAAGATTATATAAAGAAATTAAATGAAAAATCAATATAAATACAACATTAAATAGGTAATAGATTTTGATATAGAGAAATACAATATAAGCTTCTAGAGAAAGGGATCGATAATAAAAAATTAAATGAAAGAGAAAGCGAAAGAGGGCTTTCGGAAAGCGCCGATTAAAATCGGCTAAGAATCGCGGATGAGAGAGCCGCACACTGAAGGTTAAAGCAAAATCACAGTGGCTACGAGTCATGCGCGGATAACCGTAAGGTTATACGTGAAGCGT
>JACDES010000061.1 GCA_013816265.1 Parachlamydiaceae bacterium
GTATAAAACCTCTCTGCGTCTCCCCGTCTCTCCGTCTCTGCGTTAAGTTTTGACCACATTTAAGTAACTCTGATTACTTACGCAAAAAACAACATAGAGCAAGCGATACCCAGGAAGAGTCAGATCGAGCTTACTTCTGTGCTACAGCACTTCTTATATTTCTTTCCGCTTCCACATGGACATAGATCATTTCGACCAATCCTTGGTCCCGATACGACAGGCTCAGATTTTTCTTCAGAATTTGGTTCGTTTGCCGATTCCGATTCACTCTCGTCCATTTCATCCCCAAATCCTTCATTAGCTGCTAATGCTGCTTGGCGCTGAAATAAATCTGGCATAAAAGATCGCTCTGTTTCAAGACGGATTCCCGAATTCACCATCTGCTGTAAAGTTTGCTGTGGAGTGATAATTTCGAATCTGAAAAGCGATCGTCCCATATCTATTCGCAATTGGCGCGAAAGCTCATCGAATAATGCAAACGCTTCGTGCTTGAATTCCATTAATGGATCACGCTGACCAACTGCTCTTAAGGAAACATCAGAGCGTAAATGATCCATATGCAATAGATGCTCTTGCCACATCTGATCCAATCGTCGAACCATAATATTACGTACGGCATCATGCGCTGGATGTGGTGGTTCGCCTTCTTCGATATATTGCGCCGGGACTTTTTGATTTTCTCGAATCAATTTTTCTTTAAAAGCTGTTACAACTTTTTCTGCTGCTATCGATTGAATATCATCAACATCCAAATGATCTTGATCAAATTCTTCTAATTCAAATGTAACGGGGAAGTTATTCATCAGCCATTGACGGTAGCCTTCAGGATCCCAGCCATCCTCTTCAGAACGATTTTGAAAGAACTTCTCAGCTCCTATGATACACACCGTCTCCAATACATCAATTGCAACAGGTTCAATTTCTTCAACATTTAATATTTCATTTCGGAATGAATAGATAGCTTGACGCTGCTTGTTCATCACGTCATCATATTCAAGCGTATGCTTACGCATCATATAATTCCGTTGTTCCACACGTTTTTGTGCCGTCTCTATCGATCTATTGAGCATACGAGCAGAGATTGGCTCCCCTTCAGGTGGACGAAACTTTTGTAGAACTCCAGTAATTCGTGGAGATGCAAAGAGACGTAATAGAGAGTCTTCGAAAGAGATATAAAATTTCGATCTTCCCGGATCCCCTTGACGCGCACAACGTCCTCGTAACTGTCTGTCAATACGACGCGATTGATGACGCGTAGTTCCAATGACATGTAAGCCGCCAATATTTGCCACCCCGGACTCTAGTTTAATGTCCGTTCCACGACCTGCCATATTTGTTGCAATAGTAATTGCAGCTCTTTGACCTGCCTGTGCAACAATTTCAGCTTCGCGATCGTGTTGTTTAGCATTTAAGACAGTGTGTGGTAAATTATTTTGCTTAAAAATACGAGATAATTTTTCAGAAACTTCAACGGATTCCGTTCCTATCAAAATAGGGCATCCACGACTGTGAATTTCACGAACTTCTTTTAAAATGGCGTTATATTTTTCCCTTTCTGTCATGTATATCTCGTCATGTGTATCTACACGTTTACATGGATGATGACTTGGGATTTCTAAAACATCAATTTTATAAATTTCTTTTAATTCTTGCGCTTCAGTAGTAGCTGTACCGGTCATACCAGCAATCTTTTCATACATACGGAAGTAATTCTGTAATGTGATTGTTGCGTATGTTTGCGTCTCTTTCTGAATCTCAACCCCTTCCTTAGCTTCGATCGCTTGATGAAGTCCATCAGAAAAGCGTCTGCCTGGTTGTGGTCTACCTGTATTTTCATCGATGATGACAATCTTATTATCTTGTATGATATAGTCATTATCTTTTTCCATCATCAAATGAGCGCGTAATAGTTGTCTTAAATTATGTGCGCGCTCTTTTCTCTTGGCATCTTCTTCACGTATTTCAACTTTGCGTGCCATTTTTTCTTCTGGATTCAAATCAGAATTTTCATCGATATTCAAATATTCATGGCTGATGTCCATCATGATAAAGTCTTCAGGGCTACCTATTCCCCCTGAATATGTCTGCCAAGCGTTAATACCTTTATCGGTCAATTCGAATTCATTGCTTCTTTCATCGACAATCATGAAAAGGTCGGCCATAGACTTTTGACGCTCTTCTTTATTCTGCTCTCCATGATAATAGAGATCCCATTTGTCGAGCGCAGCGCGCATATCTGGATTTTCTTTAACACGCTTAAGAATTTTATTTTGAGGCGTCCCTTTGCTAACTAACCAAAGCTTCTTGTATGCTTCTTGTTCGGCTTCTTCTTGTTTCTTATCTTTTTTAACGGTTGTATCTTCAGCGTTGACTTGATCAAGGATTTTACGTGCATCGGTAGCTAAACGGTTACAATAATCTCTTTGACGACGTACGAGTTCGAAAACGCCTTCCTTTAATTCATCATACATTTGGCGACTATCAGGAACTGGTCCAGAAATAATTAGAGGGGTACGCGCTTCATCGATAAGGATAGAATCGACTTCATCGATAATCGCAAAATAATATCCTCGTTGCACTTGCTGTTCTTTCGACATCGCCATTGAGTTATCACGTAAGTAGTCAAAACCAAATTCAGATGAAGTTCCATAAACAACGTCAGATGAATAAATTTCCTTCCGATTTTCCATTGGGACACCATTCGTCAATGAGCCCGTGGTTAATCCAAGCCATCTCAGAATTGTTCCAACCCATTCACAGTCACGTTTTGCAAGGTAATCGTTAACAGTAACAAGATGAACAGGTTTTCCAGTCAAAGCATTCAAATAGAGAGGCATCACAGCTGTTAATGTCTTTCCCTCACCCGTCTGCATCTCGGCAATGGCGCCATGATGCATCGCGATACCACCAAGCACTTGAACATCATAGGGAACCATATCCCATCTTTGATTGTACCCAGAGACGTGTACTTCAGTCCCCTCCAAGCGACGGCAAACACCTTTTACAACGGCATATGCTTCTGGAAGCAATTGATCTAGAGTCTCCCCTTTTTGCAGACGATCACGAAATTCTTGCGTCTTAAGACGTAATTCATCGTCTGATAAGGATTGAAATTGGTTGTCCCAATGATTTACTTCATCAACAATTTTGTTGTATTTATGGAGTAAACGATCATGGGCGCTACCGAAGATTTTTTTGAGAAATTTAAACATAGATTCACTTCTTTTTTATTTATTCCATACTTCTGAGGTTTAGATAGATAAAGCTATGTAAATCCAAAAGTACAAGTCGTTAAGATGAACTGAAGGTATACCACGCGTGGTCTACAATTTGTATTTGGCCCCACGCGTAAGCTCCCAGAACTCGATGATCGTAAATAGGCCGATATCAATAAATATGGACCTGTTTACGATCATCAAGTTTCGGGACTTTGGCGCGGTCCAAATTCAAATTTTAGACCGTGCGTGGTATAAAATACTAAAATATTAAGTCATTTCTTTCAAAGTAATTATACCCCGGGCGATCTAAAACTTGAATTTGGACCGCATTGAGGTAAATACCTTATAGCTCGCTAGGCTAGAAAAAGTGGCTGGCTTGCAAAAAAAGCAAATTTAGGATAGACTCTTGTTACCTGAGTTTTGTTTTTTGTCGGATACCAAGCAACTTATCATATGCTTAATCCATAACAAATAGTCTGATTATTCAGGTTTTAAACACTCATCGTAAGAGGAGAAACCCCATGAGATCTTCCAACCCCGCCCTAATGTCCAACGCCTTTTCAGGTTTTGGTCTAGTATCTGAATCAAACACAATGACCGTCAAGGGCACCATTAATAAGACGGCGATTCTACTTTTACTCGTTTTACTTCCCGCAGCCTGGACATGGAGACTATTTTTTCAAGCTGGAGGCAATATTGCCGCAGTTCAAACTTGGATGATGATCGGCCTGTTCGGTGGCTTAGGATTTTCAATTGCTACAATCTTCAAAAGAAACTGGGCCCCAATCACCGCCCCTCTTTATGCCGTAATGCAAGGTCTTTTTTTAGGTTCTTTATCAGCAATGTTCGAAGCTTCTTATCCCGGTTTGGTCATCCAAGCCGTTAGTTTATCGATGGCTACACTACTTATTATGTTAGTCGCTTATCAATCCGGTTGGGTGAGAGCCACAGATAACTTCAAACTCGGTGTGTTCGCAGCCACGGGTGGTATTGCGGTGGTTTATTTCGTTGCCATGATAATGGGCTTCTTTGGAGTAAACGTCCCATTTATCACTGGATCAAGCTGGTTTAGCATCGGATTTAGTGTTTTTGTTGTCGTTATCGCTGCATTAAATTTCATAATCGATTTCGATTTCATCGAACAAGGTGCTCGCGGCGCTGTTCCTAAATATATGGAGTGGTATGGCGCATTTGCATTAATGGTTACATTAATATGGCTCTATGTCGAAATTCTTCGCCTTTTAGCCAAACTAAACGATCGCAAATAAACTATTGAATCTGTACAAGGAAAGCGAAAACCTCTTTCGCTTTCCTTTTCCTTAAAACACCACTAACATACTAATTTTAAGTATTTTATATTTCAAAAATATCACATCTTACAATTACTTGTCAAACAAACAAAACCTATTAAGTTATTTAATTTTACAAACTAACTTTTATAAATTATAATATTATTAGATGAATAATTATTAGTAATAATAACTTACAGAGGTTATTATGAATGTAAGTAATCAATCTCTTAATATTAGTATTTTTAATATCGATAAAAGTCCGCAAATCATTTATTCAAATGATATCAATAAAAGCCAGAATCTTGCGGTTCGTGAAAATATCATTTCTATTGCACAAAAAATCTATTCACAAATTCCAAAAGCAGATCAAGAGAATCTCGAACAAATTAATTTCCGTTTTGATGGCAAAGATTCCCTCGTTGTTATCATCAAGGTTGGTGATAAAGAAATTCAGGTTGATGTCAAAGGTCTTGGAGATGAAACAAAGCAATTAGCAAAAAATTTAAGTGCGACAGTAAACAAACTCGGAATGACGACAATAAAGGACATTGGATCATACGTTCTCCCTCAAAAAAAAGAGTTAATTAAAGAAACAGCCGAAGTTCATCCTATATTTGAGAAAATAATTAGACCTGAATTAGCACTAATGCTTGAAAGACAAATAAAAGGTAAATCAGATCAGCAATTAAGACAACTATATATGAGCCCTGAAACGCTATTGATGGAACTTAAGAAGAACATTAGCGAGCATTACTCCTCAATAGATGAGCAAGAATTGATAGAATTTTTTAATCAGATGTTCATTGAATATGTAAATTTAAGTCGTGAGCAATCCGATCAACCTAAATGGAATCGAAGTGATATTAAAGGCTTAAATGCAGGGCAATGGTTAAATAGAATTTCAACTGGAAAAATATCATTGAAGGATGCACTCAACACCTATAGCGCCATAGATCCTTCCCATCTTAATTTAAAACAATTGGCCGCAATACCGCTCACAGATGAAAACCGAGGTGATCTAACCACTCTATGGAAACATATATTTAATGATTTGTTCGAAAAAGGAAATTTAACACAATTATTTCCTTCATCAGATATTTCAAAAGAAGTTGAACAATATAATCATGCCGTCCAATTTAAGAATGCAATCGTTCTAGCCCCTCCCACTATCTTCGAAGAACTCAGTGATTTTCTTCTGATACATAATGAACAAATTACAAATATCGATCTATTTATTATCTCTCAGAGTGTACATCTGTCCTCACAAACTAATATAGAAATAGAAGATTTGGACCTCAGAGAATCTTCAATTATATATAAAGCTTCTATCGTTAAAGAATATAAGTATAGTGAATATGTATCTTTGGATTTTATAAAAAATAAAGTAGATAGCGAAACACTATTTCCAGCCTTAGCGAAACAAGATCAAAATCTGCAGCATGCCGTTTTTGAAATCTATCGTAATCTTGCTAGAAGCGAAAAAACATACTTTGATCGAGAAAGGATACAAAAGCTTTATTTTCTAGAACTAGAGAAAATCGCAATGCAAGAATATCACTACACTATAGCCCAAATACAAAATTTAAGAGAATGTCGTACAACAACGCCAATCGATAAGGATGATTTAGATTTCTTTACGAATCTTAAAAAAAAATATGTTCAAGACAAACAAGAGATTCTAGAATCTATTACAGATGTAGAAAAACAAAAAAGTACAGTAAATACATTAACCGAAAAATTTCATTCTGAATTCATAAAATCTAAAAAAACTCTTACTCCAGAAATTTTGTTCGTCCTAAACAAAGATAATTATGATGAAAGGCTTAACAAAATGCTTATGCTTATCTGTTTGGATAACAATTTTCAATTAGCATATCAAAAAATTCAAATCGAAAACCTGGAACCTAATGCAAAGATAACTCCAACAATAAAAAAAGCACTCCGAAATTACATCCAAGCAAAGGCTGTCTGTGCCAAATTACCAAAATCCGGTACGCAAACTAGATTGGTAAGATTTATCAATGAATTAGAAAAAAATATAAAAAATACGGAAATTCAGAAATTCATAAAAGAAGCTACAAACATCTCTAGTGGAGATCCAAATGCTATATTGTTTAGCAAGGAGGCTCTAGAACAAGTTAAAACAAAAAATGCATCCAATTCAATATTTTCGACACAAGAACAAATAGATTTAATGGTTTTGACAAAACTATTTAATAAAGGAAACAAAACACCTCCTGAAACAAGAACTGAAGAGGAAAACGAACAATTAAATTTAATTTTTGAACGTATCAAAACTAATTCGCAACTCAGCAAAAAATTAAGCTATTTTGATCCAGACAAAACTCCGGAAGAATTTCAGGAAAAACTTGATCCATTTCAGGGCTTAATCCGTCGTGTTGCAACATATTTTCTCCCTGCAGATATAGATATTCCTATGACTCGAAGAAAACTCCCTGCGGGCATATCAACGGAAGTCATTCAATTTCTTGATATCTATACTTCTACTGTAAAAAATATCGATAAAACTAATGCAAAATTAGAAGAAATAATTGTAAAAGTTGAAAAGTTGAGAAATAAATATCAAAATGCACCCAATACAATAACTTCAGCAGATAAATTATCTTTAAGAGAAATGGGAATTCTAAATGATTCCTCACGTTTAATAAAGAAAACATTTGGTAATAAAAATTTCATGGGGCAATTAAAGAGCTTTATTCCCTCTTTGCCAGATCAAAGTCTTACTAAAATGACTCAAAACGCTCTTAAATCCCAAGAGCTTTATACCTATTTAGAAACAACCCTGAAAACTAATTTTGATGCACATTATACTGATGGAAGCCTCCTAGCATACGTGGGAAAAAAGAAAATTGCTTGGGCTGGTAAACCCCTTATTTTAGAAGAGCGAATGACAACTTATTTGGGAGGTTTGATACATGGAGCAAAATTATTTAATAAAGATGGAACCCTGACAATTTCACATGTTTATGGCAAATATTTGCAAGAACCAGTCAGTTTATATCAAATGTGTATTTCAGATGTCTGGGAATTAGATGTCTCAAAATTAGTAAATCCCGCTATGCAAGAAAAATTGAAGGAGATGTATGGGGATGAGTGGAAGGGGGTTATTAACAAACGATATCAAGAAATTGAAAAAAATCTGCATAGTCAGGGTGTTCAAAAATTCGGAAACATCAAAAATGATGATGAAAAAAGGTTAAGAGCGGGTTTAGCCACCTTTGCTCCAATAGCAAACCTAGGAATTGTACAGTTAGCTGGTTTTGATAGATTGAAGGGGCACACAAAACCTTCAGAAGAAAACTTAAAGTTATTCCACGATAAATTTTTTAATGATAACCCTCTAAATGAAACACAAATTTGTTCCGAATTTGCAACTAAAACAACCCTTGCATCACTGCTTGAATTAAATCGACAACTTTCAAAAGATGTGAGAATCTACTTTGAAATTAATTCACCAGAACAAATTTTATACAAAATCTCCACTTACTTAGAAGCAAGTGATATACCAAAAGATGTTCGTGATTATCTAACAGGAATTAGAAAATTTGATAAAGATGCTGCAATAACAAAAAATGCAGAAATACAGCTCAGAAGAATACTTAAAGACGTAATAGAATATACAGATGAGGAAATTGACATGATAATAAAATTGGGCAACAATGAAGTTATCGATCTCCCCTACGGCAAACAAAATTTAGATACAGTTCACCCACCACTTATGATCAAATTATTAGAGAATAAAAAATGCGTCGTCAAAAAAACACCGCCAAAAGCCTTTACATCCTTTTTTAACTTTACCTAAACCCAATTCCTAAATATTTCCAATACTGGTGTTAGACATGACGTGTCGCTATGCTGTGGCTTATTTTGACAGCATTGGATTATTCAATCGCGAGGATTTTCACACGCAAAAAAATCATCAAACCTAAACGGGTGTGGTATATCTCAACCATCATAAGAACTTCAAAAATTTAATATTATTTTATATCCCATAATATGTATTGAATTTATACTTCAAAATATATCATATGTAGATAGGTTATACCACATTGAACAGTGTATAGAATAACTTTCTATAAAAAATTAATTTAAAAGATATCCTTAGGATGAAATGATGGATAATGCTCCCGAAAAAAAAGATGAAAAAAAGCATTTACAAGAATCTCAACAATTTTTTTCGGAAGATCTTGATCAAACTCTTCATGTCATCAACCCAGCTTTATGGATTACTTATGTAATAATCGGGGTTTTGATTTCGATAATTCTACTTTGGTCATTTTTTGGGTCAATTCCCGTTAAAGTTGAAGGAAAAGGTGTTTTTGTTAGTAAGAATGGTTTTTTTAGCATCCAAGCTAAAGTGTCGGGAATGGTTCAAAATTTACAAATAAAAGCAGGGGATTTTGTTAAAAAAGGGGCTTCTGTTGCAGAAGTTTTTGAACCGCAGTCGAGATTAAAATTAGAATTAGCCAATTCTAAAGTGAATGTTCAAGAAAAAGACCTCCAAAGATTAAGAGAAGAAATTGAAGCAGAGCATGAAAAAGAGAAAAAGGCAATCTTGGCCGATATTGAAGCACAGAAATTTAATATAGAACGTTATCAGGATGAGGTGATTTCTTTAAAAAGAGAACTAGAAAGAAGAAAAAAATTAGCTGATGAAGGCTTGATAGCTCCAAATGTCGTGAGAGATGCAGAAAAAGATTTAAATCAACGGGAAATTGCCCTTGAAAAAATACAAGCTGAAGTAGCAACTTCATTTTCCAAATTAAACAAAAGTTACCGTACAGAGGAATATAAAACAAAAGAGCAGCTATTATTACAAACCCAGCAAGATCGAGACCTGCTACAAATGGAAAGGAACTTTGCTAGTTTGAATAGCCCTTTTGATGGAACTGTTATTGAAGTTTTGAGCAATGAAGGAGATCGTGTTATTGCGGGAGCACCTATTGTGCTATTTGAGCACGTTAAAGATCCAAATGAATTGGATATCGTATATGGATTTATTCCCGTTGAGATGGGAAAAAGGGTTAAGATTGGTCTTCCTGTACAAATTGAAGTCTCGACGGTTAGAAAAGAAGAATTTGGTCAAATGCTAGGAAATGTTAAAGAAATTTCGGAATTTGCCGTCTCAAAAGAACATTTTATTAAGCTGATTCCAAATGAAGCCTTGATAAATTATCTTATGGGAGGAAGCAAAGCTGTTATGCAACTTCTGATAGAGCCGCAATTAGATTCCAACACCCCAAGCGGCTATCGATGGACTTCTGAAAAAGGGCCCCCTATTAAAATTTCAAGCGGAACAGTTTGCACAATTAGTGCAATTGTAGAACGGGTAAAACCATTTTATTTCGTTTTCCCTTTTTATCAATTAAGGGAAGTTGCGTCTTATGGAGATTTTGAATTAAAAAATACAAATATGACGACATATGAATCCACAAGCCCTTAAAGAGCATCTAAGTAATAGCTCTCTTAGAAAAAGAGTCCAGACACCTACTGTTATTCAAATGGAAGCAGCAGAATGCAGCGCTGCCGCCTTGTCCATTATTCTTGGATACTATAAACGTTTTGTTCCATTGGAAGAATTACGATATCGCTGCGGCGTCTCACGCGATGGCTCTGATGCCTACAATATGGTTGAGGCTGCCAAATATTATGGATTAGACGCTAATGGCTTCCAGGTAAATTTTGAGGAATTGGATAAACTAAAACTTCCTTTTATTCTATATTGGCAAAATAATCATTTCGTTGTTTTAGAAGGTTGTGGGAGTGATTTTGTCTTTATTAATGATCCGGCAACAGGCCCTAGAAAGATTAGTTATGCAGATTTTTTCAAAAATTACAGTAATGTTGCTATTACAGCCTACCCAACAGAAAAATTTAAAAAAGGCGGTTCCCCTCCACGTTTTTGGAGATTGATAAAAAAACGATTTGCAGATGTGAAGTTATCAACTATAGTTTTTTTAATTTCTATCCAATTGATTTTAATTATTCTTGGATTAAGCTTTCCTGCATTTTCACGGATCTTTGTCGATCAAATTATTTCACAACGTATGTTATCGTGGAAATGGATTTTTATCAGCTTTATGGCAATTATTATCGTTTTGCAGGCAACATCTAGTGCAATGAGAGGTTATGTAGCCAATCGGTTATCGCGGAAATTATCGATTACCTATTCCGTTAATTTTTTATGGCATGTTTTGCGACTCCCTCTTTTATTTTTCTCGCAACGTTTTGGTGGTGAAATCATCAATAGAATGAATCTTAATACTTCTATCTCCGAATTTATCACAAATCGCCTCTCTTTAACTATTATTAATACAATCCTCATTTTCATTTATGGCTTGGTAATGTACCAATATGATCATTTAATTGCGGGGATTGGTGTTCTAACCGCACTCCTGAGTGTTGGATTATTTCGTTTCATCGCACGTGCAAGAGCAAATGCTTATAACCGTCTTCAACAGGAACTTGCGAAAGGGATTGGTACATCAATCGATGCCTTACAAAATATGGAATTTATCAAAGCCACAGGGACTGAAGCGTTCTGTTTTTCCAGAATTATTGGTTATAAAATCAAAAATCTCAATAATATGCAAAATATTGGGAAAAAGGATATTTGGCTAAATTCGTTTTCAAGTTTATTTACTCAACTTGCTGGCATTATGCTTTTAAGCATTGGTGCTTGGAGGGTGATGGATGGGCATTTGAGTATCGGTATGCTATTGGCATTGCAAATGTTAATGGCTAGTTTTTTGGCTCCATTCAATCAATTGTTGAATTTTAGTATGCAAATTCAATCATTAAAAATTGATATGATGCGTCTAGACGACGTTTTGAACAATCCACTGGATCCATTATTATTGAAATCTAAAAATCAAAGCAATATACCAGTTCAAAAACTTGAAGGAAAATTAGCTCTTGATAACGTGACATTTGGTTACAGTCCCCTTGATGACCCACTAATTTCAAATTGCAGCATTAAAATTGAGCCTGGCCAAAGAGTAGCAATTGTTGGAGCAACAGGTTCTGGAAAATCAACTTTGGCACGAATTATGAGCGGTCTTTTCAAACCATGGGAAGGAACTGTTTTATATGATGATATTCCTTTTATGGACCTATCAAAAGAACAATTTAAAAATTCTGTTGCATGGGTGGATCAAGATGTCATGATCTTTAGCGGCAGCATTCGTGATAACCTAACTTTATGGAATAAACATATTGATAACGATCAATTAGTTAAAGGTGCAAAGGATGCACTGATTTATGAAACTATTAAAAAAAGAGATCAAGATTTTGATTCGCAACTCCTTGAAGCAGGTGCAAACTTAAGTCAAGGTGAAAAACAACGTTTAGAAATAGCTCGTGCTCTTGTTTTAAATCCTAGTATCTTAATTTTGGATGAAGCTTTAAGTGCTTTAGATTCCCAAACAGAGGGGGAGATTTTCCATAATATCGAAAGGCTTGCCTGCACCTGTGTAATCATTACACATCGATTAAGTACAATAAAAAATTGTGATAAAATTTATGTGATGGAAGCAGGAAAAATTATTCAACAAGGGAGCCATGAGGAATTGAAAGCCACACCCGGTGTTTATCAAAATCTTGCAAAATTTGATTCCATACAAAATTCTCATTTGAGAGATACTCAATCATGAATGAATCAAAACACAAATCACAAAATTTAGAAGAAAAGGAAGAACAAATTATTACGGATAATTTGTTAAAAATGACTCTAAATTCTGATAACGTGCCAATTTATTTCGCAGATGAAAATATTGACGAACTCTTTGCTGCTTGTAAAATAATCGGTTACTATGCAGGAGTAAATTTTGTCGAACCGCCTAAGCATAAGAATGGGTCTGGAGAATCCAAATTAGAGGAAATTTGTCGATATTCACATGTGAGATTACATCATATAAAGTTCGAAGAAAACTGGTGGCAAAACGATGGTTTACATTTATTAGGCTTTTATGGCCCTCAACATAAACCTGTAGGCCTACTTAATTTAAAATCGGGTCATTACACTATGGTAGATCCGATAACAGGAAAAAAACAAATTGTAACTCAAGATATAGCTAAAAATATTTTCTTGGAAGGATATACGTTTTATGAACCAATCCCGGAAGTCGTCACGATTTCATCTCTTTTCATTGTTTTTTATAGAACAAATAAAGGATTGATATGGGAATTGGGATTTTTGAGTTTTATCGGAGCTTTAGTTGGTTTATTTAGTCCTTTTGTTACCAAAACACTTTTTGATCAAGTGATTCCAAGTAGCGATTATACTACATTTTACCAAATCATAATGGGCCTACTAATAATGGCTGTCAGTGTATTTTTTTTCCAGATTACTCGGTCGTTCATATTATTGCGAATGTCTACACTTTTTCAAAATCGGATGAATGCAGTGGTTTGGGATAAACTTTTACGTATTTCCTTAAATTTCTTTCGGAATTATGGTGTAGGGGACTTAATCCAACGTATTAGTTTTGTAGATGTATTTTCAAAAATTTTGGGTGAAAATACAATCAACATCATTTTTTCGGCTTTATTTTCACTAGTTTATTTTATCCCAATGTTATATTACAGTTGGCAAATGACCTTAATCGGTCTTTTTTCCATTTTGTTGTCAATTTCAATCACAATGATCTGCTATTTCTATCAAATGCATATACAATTCGGGTTATTAGAAATTGGGGCTAAAATCAATAATTTTCTCATTCAAATTATCAATGGAATAGCAAAAATCAGGGTAGCAGGCGTAGAGAATAAAGTTTTCAGAAAATGGTCTGAGAGCTTTTCTGTAAGCCAATCGTTATCATATCAATCAAGAAAAATGCAAATCTTTGTGGATGTGCTGACAGTCACTCTTTCTTCTTTTTTTATGCTAGGTATCTATAGTATTGGAATATATTTATTAGAAAATTCTGAAAAAGATCCTTTTACAATAGGGATTTTTATGGCCTTTACAGCAGCATATACTCCTTTTTTACAGGCTATTTCGGGTTTATTAAGCTCCGCTTTATCGTTTTCAATCATTAAGCCCTATTGGCAAAGAGCATTGGTGATTTTAAAGGAACCAACAGAAACAAACATTGCTAAGATTCGCCCCGGTCAATTGACAGGAGAAATTTGGATTAATAATGTCTATTTTCGCTATCATGAAGAGACTTCTTTAATATTAAAAGATATCAATATTCAAATAAATCCTGGAGAATTTATAGGAATTATTGGGATTTCGGGCTGCGGAAAATCAACATTATTAAAGCTTTTAATAGGTTTTGAAAAGCCCGAAAAAGGGTACATCTTTTATAATCAAAAAGATTTTACTTCATTAGATGTTGAAGAAGTGAGAAGGCAAATAGGCATTGTTTTGCAGACATCAGCGATTATTTCAGGAACTATTTACGAAAATATTGTATGTGGTAGAAAATATTCAATTGATAAATTCAATCAAGCTTTAGAGATAAGTGGCTTACAAGAAGTTTTGAAAGATTTTCCTATGGGGTTAAATACCATGCTAACAACTGGCGGAAATACTCTTTCAGGAGGCCAAAAGCAACGAATAGCACTTGCTAGAGCATTGTTGACGGAACCCAAAATTTTAATATTAGATGAAGCAACAAGTGCTTTAGACAATAAAACTCAAGAAGAACTTACTTCTAAACTAGACAATTTAAAAATGACCAGAGTTGTTGTTGCTCATCGGCTGAGTACAATTATGAATGCGGATCGTATTTATGTAATAGATAAGGGAATGATCATTCAATCTGGATCTTATCAAGAATTATCCAAACAAAAAGGATCTTTGTTTGAAAAGTTTCTAAATCAACAAAAACTTTAAATAAAAATATAAGACAATCGATGAAATTAAAATTATTAAAATTGCATTATTTTTTGTTAGTTACTCTTTTATGTCCATACATTGGAAATACAATTGAGAATCCTCCTAACCATTTAGGAATTAATGAAGCTATTGCTATTACCCTAGAAAATCAAAAAGAAATTCAAATACATAATGATGAAATTGATGTACAATCAGGAATTCTTCGGCAAACTGCCGGTCCTTTTGATCCTATTGTGGATGGAACTTGGAAAGATACCTATTCTTATATTTATCAAACATCTTTTCCTCCCGACAGGACTTTTCGAGCCAGAACAAATAATTCTCAATACACTGCCAATTTAAGTAAAAAAAATAGAGTAGGGACCCTCATAAATCTATCTTCTCAAATTTCAAATATTCATACTAAATCACAGCCACCACCCTTAAATACCAAATCATCTCCTTTACAAATTTCTTTTCAAATTGATCAACCTCTTTTACGTGATTTTTTATATGGATTAGATGCAATGATTGAACAAGCACAAAAACTTGAAGTATCTGCTGCATGGTATTCAGCAGCTTTTTTTATTAGCAATAGAATTACAAATACTGTCATTAATTATTGGAATATGGTCGCTTTTAAGAAATTTATTCAAATTCAAGAAGAAACCCTACAAGAATTTTTTGTATTGACTGATCGAATAAAAAAACTGATTGAGGGTGGAATGCTTGCAGCAACTGATATTAATCAACCTCTAGCTCAAATTGCCACTCAAGAGCTCCAAATTTTAATTGCGAAGCAACAATATTATAATTCAATACAAAGTTTAAAATTTGCCATGGGAATTGGCGATCAATGTACAACGTTTGATTCTGATGTTGACGCAGATGATTTTCCTCCAATTCAAGAAGAGTATCTATTAAAAAATTTATCCTGCCCTGAAATGATGAAAATCATTGGAATTTTAAGCGATAGACGCTTAGATATTATTGCTTCCAGTTTACATTCGGCATCTATTTCTTTTCTACTCAAAGGCAGTAAGAACTCGGCTTTACCACGTTTAGATATTTTTGGAGGTGTCAACCTGGATGAAAATACTATTGAAACAAGACCGCCTACTTCCTTTTACAATAGGCAATTTGATGTTTTTGGAGGAGTCATTTTTTCAACACCGATTTTTAATGATAAAGCATTAGGGCTTGTTCAGCAAAGAAATGCAGAACTTAATCAAAGTCAATTGCAAACCCAACTTTTAAAAGAGCAAGCTGCGATACAATTTTTTCAATATTGGAAAAGCAATCTTTATTTAATTTCAGAGTTAAAACAAGCTGATATTGCTATTGAACGGGATAGAATTCTTTTCGAAAAAGAATTAAAAAAACTTAATGCAGGTTACAGCACAGTTTTTGTCGTCATTGATTTTTATAACCTTCTTACTAATTCACTCCTTGCAAAAGCAGACCTTTATCGGCAATATGCACAAAATATTGTTCAATTTCGATTCATTACCGGTACTTTACTTAAACTTGAGAAATGTTCAAATGAAGTAGAGATAGAACCCGTAACAATTTGGCCTAAAGAACTATAATTAAAAATAAAGGGGATAATATTAATATTATCCCCTTCGCGGCATTTTGAATTTTTATTGTTTTAATTTAAATCAATAAAAATATATAGGTGCATTGTCAGGTACAATTTCGTTAAGATTCATACCACTCCTTGCTCCCGCAACTAAGAAATTAGGAACATCTATAAGATGGTATGCTCGAAGTAAACCACCACACACCATTTTCAGTTCTTCTTTATTAAGATTTTTCATATAATCCCCTTTATCTTTTATAAGATAATTTGTTTTAATAGTTAGCTATTAATAAGAATTTAACAAACCATTTACTACTAACCTCCAATAATTATTATAAGAAATTTGTAATAAAAAAACAATAGAATTAAAATAATAATTAATATCTTTTATAGATATTTTTATACAGAAATACAGCAGAAAAACAGCTCAGAAAAATACTAATAAAATATAAATATGAGGAAATTGAAATGATATACCACAGCTGGGATCAACATGACGTGTCGCTATGTTGTGGCTTGCATAGGTTGTAGCTAAAATGAAAGCGAAAGTCCTTTTTCGCTTTCATTTTTGCTACGACCTCTTTATTATTTTTTCAGCACTGGATTATTCAATCGCGAGAATTTCTACACGCAAAAAAATCATCAAACTTACCCACATGTGGAATAATAACGCTAACCTTTTAAAGACCAAAGCATTAAAAATCTAAGCCCTTTGTATAATTAATTATAAATTCAACTACAAAACAACAACAAAAATCAAAATTAATTATTATAAATTTTACAAATTAGCAAATAAAGGCGTATAATAGTCTTAGATAATTAATTATTAGTAATAATAACCAGAGGTTATTATGAATATAAATAAGCCATCTTTAAATGTTAGTGTTTTTAATATAACAAATAACCCTCAATTAGTTTATTCGAACGAAATAAACAAAAGTCAAAATTTAGCATTGAGAGGAAATATCATCTCAATAGCCCAACAAATCTATGCCCAAATCCCAGAAGCAGATAAACAAAATCTTGAAAAAATAAACCTCCAATTCAACGAACAAAACCACCTAGCAGTAATTGTAAAAATTGGGGAAAAAGAGTTGAAATATGATCTCGATTCACTTGGTGAAGAGTTAAAAAATTTAGGAAAAAATCTTGCTGGCATCGTAAATAATCTAGGGTTAGTTGCGATAAAACAAACCGCAATGCAACTTCAACCAAAAACAAAACTTCAACCCGACACAGGTCATCAAACTTTTGAAAAACACCCGATTTTCAAAGCAGTAAAATCCGAAATAGAAGATTTCATCGCTGTCGCACTGATAAATAAATCTGATGAAGAACTAAGAGAAATGTATACAAATCCGACAAGGATGTTGAATTCAGTCAAAGTAAAAATTCATAATTTTTATTCTTCTAAAGACGACACAGAACTTCAAGAAACTTTTAACAAAGTTTTTGTTGAAAGTGTCAATTTTAAATATGAAACACAACAATTCCCACAATGGAACGAAGATGACATCAAGAAATTAAATGCAGATCAATGGCTCAACAAACTATCAAGTGGAAGTATTTCCTTAAAGGATGCTTTAAACAAATACAGTAAAATTGATCCTTCGAAAATTGACTTAAAAAAATTAGCTGAAATTCCAATCACAGATGAGAATCGAACCGATCTTACAGCACTTTGGAAACAGATTTTCAATGATTTATTCACACAAGGTAATTTACAACAACTGCAACCACAAATAAATGGTTCAAAAGAAATTGAACAATATAATCATGCGGTTCAATTTTTAAATGCATTGGAAATAGCACCTAAATCGGTAAAAGAAGAATTACAATCATTCCTTGAACCTTTTGTGTCAAATGTAAAAAGCATTGAAACTTTTGTTGTCTTTCAACATAGACATGTTTCTTCAAAAACAAAAATAGAAATTGTGAACAATGATTTAAAAGAACTTTCAAACAGGTATCAAGATGCAATTCACATAAAGTTTAATTCCTTTTTGTTTCCTATGAAATTGATAGACATAGAAGATACAGAATCTGTCATTAGAATTTTAGCCTATAATGAAATTGTTGATAGCGAAATTGATTTGGGAATCGATTTTATTATACAGGAGCTCGGACTACAAAATAATACTAAGGAACCAAAAAAAGACCTTTTGAAAAAAGTAAAAGATCTTTTTTTTCTAGAAGTTGAGAAAATTGCCGTAAATAATTTTCACCTCACGAATTTACAAATACAAAGTTTTAGAGAATCACGTAAAAATGAAGCTCTTCTAAATAAAGAATTAGCTGAACCTATTGACAATAACGATCTGATATTCTTTTTCGAGAATAAAGACGTCTACATAGATCAAAAAAATAAAATCATCGAGGAGGCAAAAAAAAGTAGCGAGCAAATTACTGATAAAGATCATCTGTTGAAGATTGAAAAAGAAAAAAATATAGCCCTTGATAAATTAGCACAACATTTTTGCAATAGTGTCTTTATGCCCTCAACAACAAGCTCTGCAGCTCCAAAATTAATTCGACTTACTCCGGAGCTTCTCCTCACTTTTTCCAAGTATAAATTTGATAAAAGACTCGAGGAACAATTGTGGAAAGAATGTCTTAATAGAATATTTAAAGAGAGTAAAATTGCCAAACTCGATCCATTTACACCCGTAACTCCTCAAATCAAAGAACAGCTTAAAAAATACATTCATGCTAAGGCAATGGTTGAAAAATTGAATGATATGCTTTCAATGCAACATGAATTAAGAAGTTATATAGACGAATTGGAATCTTCTTTAGAGCAAAATAAGATTAGAAAATATTTATTTAATGTTGAAAAAGCACCTTGTGGAGACCTGAACGCTATCATGTTTAATAACAACGTTGTAGAAGACATTAGAAGAAGTTCGGAAAAACCGATCTCAATTTTTACTAATGCTGAGCAAAGTGACCTCATGTTCTTAACAAGGATATTCAATAAATCAAATAAAACACCACCTGAAATAAGAACAGAACAAGAAAATAAAGAATTACAACTAATTTTTGGAAGAATCAAAGCAAATCCTCAAATAATCAAAAAATTAGTTTTTTTTGACCCTTCCATGACACCTACACAAATTCGACAAGTGCTTAATAGATTTCCAGTATTTGCTCAAAAATTGGCAGCAAGATTCATATTCACCGATATAAATATCCCAATGGAGATGAGAAAACTCCCTGCAGGGATATCCTTTGAAGTTGTTCAATTTCTGAATCTTTACACTGCTACTGTAAAAAATGTTGATAAAACCAATGCTGCTATTGATAAAGTAATCATGAAAGCTGAAAACTTGAAGACTCTTTTTGAGAATTCTCCTGAAAAAATTAAAACAGAGGACAAATTAACTTTGAGAGAAGTGGGGATCTTAAATGAATCAGCCCGCTTAACAAAAAAGGTCTATGGCAATCTAAATTATATGGATAAATTGAAGGATCTTGTTCCATTTTTATCAGATAACAGTACAGCCAAAATGACAGAAAATTCAACGAAATCGCACCAACTTGTTACATTTTTAGAAACGACACTAGGACCAGAAATTGATAAACACTATACCGATGGAAGTCTGCTTGCATACGTAGGGAAAAAGAAAAGTGCATGGGCAGGAAAACCGTTAGAATTTGAAGAAAGAATGACAACTTATATTGGTGGCCTGATCCACGGGGCAAAACTATTTCATAAGGGTGATACGCTCATGATCTCTCATGTGTATGGTAGCTATTTGCAAGATCCTGTGAGTCTATATCAAATTTGCATCTCAGATATCTGGGAATTAGATATCTCGACATTGGTTGACCCAGCTATGCAAAAAGCTCTACAAGAAGTTTATGGGGAAAGTTGGAAAACTGTAGTAAATAAGCAGTATCAAGAAACTGAGAAAACACTACACTCTAAAGGCTATAGAAAATTCAATCAAATAGAAAATGATCCGGAAAAAAGAGCAAGGGCAGGATTAGCTCGATTTGCTCCAATCCTTAATCTTGGTATCGCACAAATAGCTGGGATGAAAAAATTCAAAGGACATACATCAGTAACTGGAGAAGATTTTAATTTACTTCGCGACAAATTTTTTAATGATAAACCACTTAATGAAATACAAATTTGTTCAGAATTTGCAACGAAAACAACCCTTGTATCTATTCTTGAATTAAATAAAAATCTAGCGAAGGTCCTTAGAGAGAAATCAGAAAAATATTCGCCTACTAAAATTTTAGAGAAAAATCCAGACGCATTTTCTGCTCCCCTTAAAAAATATCTAGAAGGTCATACAATAGTCGATAAAGATAAAGCCCAAATAGAAAAACAACTCAAGGAGATATTGAAGGGATTAAAATATACTTCTGATGAAATTGAAGTAATAATGAAAATTAGCAGAAATAATATTTTAGATCTTCCTTATAACGAAAAAGAAAATTTAGATACTGTTCATCCCTCCCATATGATCGGATTATTAAATAGAAAAAAATGTGTCGTCAAAAAAACCCCACCAAAAGCCTTTACAACACTTTTAAACATAGCATAGTTTTAGTGAATTTGATTATTTACTATTTATTATGATTATTATCTTGAAGTGATTGAATAGATATTAACGACGAAGGCTTTAATAACTGCGGATGCAGTTTAACTTAGGTAGCCAGGGGTAATGCAGCCCTGAAACCCATGATTCGCGTAATTTTTTACAGGTAGTGGGCAACCATTTAAGTATAATTCTATGGCTGTTCTCATTAATCTTGTTTATATTTTCTTTTTTATCTCGAAAGAGCGTCTGTTCAAAGCCTAATGCTGTTAAAATAAGAAAAAATATGAGAATTGCTTATTTCTTTACGGTTCTATTAATATTAAGGAAAGTTCCTTGTGTTAGGCCTGAAGGGCCGGCATGAAATAGCCCAGGTCGCAGCAATGTTCCTTGTGTTACGCCTGAAGGGCCGGCATGAAATAGCCCAGGTCGCAGCAATGTTCCTTGTGTTACGC
>JACDES010000158.1 GCA_013816265.1 Parachlamydiaceae bacterium
CCATTCTGCCTTCGCTCTCACGGTTGCAAGCTCGGCCTTCGGGACTACGCACTTTCGAAGCCACCTATGTGTTCGCTTTCGCTGCGGCCTGATAATTCGCTCTTACCCTTATGGTAAGGTTGTCAGTAGGCTTCAACATCTTGGTTTCCCGCCATGCTGCTACCCTAGCTACAGGATTCCGACTTTTATCCTGGTGAGCTTATCCCTCACTGAGCATGCCAGCCTTTCCTGGACGCACGACCGTACGGCGGGATGTTAAGGTGCGTGCGTTTTGGGGCCACGCTTCCAAAATCCGCATGAATACTGGCTTTTAAGCCATGATTTCCCCCTTTTTCTCTTTACGGACATGAATTTTAATGATTTCATCCTGAATATCATCGGGTTTTTTTACCTCAATAGGAAGACGTTCAAGAAGATCTAATGGGAATAAACCATAAGGATTAATATGCCCATGAAGCAAAGGGGTTAAGGCGCGTTTATCTTCTGGCGTTAGCTTATTATCCCAAATTGGATCGGATAAAACTTCTTGAATAATGAGCGTATTGATATATACCATGCAAACCTGTAAAAGATGCAAGCAGGCCACTGATAATGATTGTTCATCTGTTCTATTTGTAGATAATTCACCCAGTTTTCCATAAAAAATGAAGCCCATAATGCCATTTAATCTTTCAACCACATTAAGCGCCTCATTTATTTCAATTCGCAATTCTTCCGACATTAAATAGCGGCATAAAAATATTGTCTTAGCGGCATTTCCAATTTCAGTCAGCGTCTTGTAGACTGGATGCGAATAATTGTCTTTTGTAAATTTTTTAATAAGGACATCAGGCTCTACTATGCCTGTCTTTAATGCAGCCACATGTTTTGTTGTTTCATCATAATTCGGTTCTATAGTATCCCAACTGATAGGCGATGCTAAGATGGCGCTTAAATTTGGGTAACTGTCCTTATCCTTTTTGCTTGGATAATAAAGCTTTTCTTTGTGTATCCTTTTAAGTCGCGGCAATAACTCAAAAGTTAGACAATAGCCGAATCCAAACCCAATGGTGCTTTGTCCGTGCGTATCCATATAGGTTTTATTGAGATTCATTTTTGTGTCATGTTTTAAAACACCCGCAATCATGGCGCCGACTTCAGATGATAAACAAGTTTTTAATTGTGAATAAATAGTGGTTGATTTTCTGTCGACATGCCAATAAATCATAACACCCCGATTTTTGTAACGCGGATGCCATTCATTCATAAGATTTTGATCCCAACTGCTAACCTGTGTGGAATCACATGCGACACCTGTTGTTGCTTCACCCCAAATTTCAGGGTCTCTAATTTTTAGAATTTCATTAACGACCTCAACAATTGCAGCTTTAACATTGACCTCATGTATATAGCGACGTTTGACGTATCGTAATTCGGAATGATTTGCATCTTCATTGGCTGAACTGATTCGCTTTAATCCAGCATTACTGCCAATTGCGTATAAACAAAGCAATAATCTTTTGCGAAGTTGTGTCTTATCTATACTCTCTCGAGAAACTACAGTATGAAATTGTTGTGTAAAATTTATGCGCAAATCTGTTTCCTTAACAATATCTATTAAGTTAATCGTTGACCAACGACGATTAATCTCTCGATGTAATTCAGCTATATATGTCGGTTCAGCTTGGGGTTCTGATGGCGTTATTTTTATGTGTCCTCCATTTTTTTCTAATATTTTAACTTTGTCATTGCTTAAAATAGTGTCGTTAAGTTCTTGTAAGTGTTTATGAAGACTTTCCTTCAGCGTTTTTATAAATTCCTTTGCATCCATGGGTAAACCAAGCAATTTATAATAATATTCTCGGTTTGTATCCCAATCCATAGGTAAATCTTCATCTGGATTTCGGTATCGATATGCACCATCAATCCAAATAGATTTACAGCGCAATTGAGTACGTAAAGTTTCCAATATAGCTGCTTCATAATTGAATTTATTGATTTTATAATGACATGTCTTAGATTTTTCATCAGGATTTTGATTTTGTGGTGGCTCCTGAATCTCCATGACCAAAGATTTCCATTCATGAGAAATAATGCTAACGGGAATTGATTCAGGGTCAGGATAATATTTCTCTATAATATTCTGATTCTTTTTAATAACGGCAATAGCCTCTAATAGCATTTTGCCTTCAGGGTTATTGGAATGAAACGAAAAAGTATCTAAAAGCGCTATTAGAACTTTACGATGAGCATGAGAATACAGAGAATGAACCTTAGTGTTGACTTGATTTTGATACCACTTTCCTCCTCCCTTGTGCTTTAAATCTTTGACAATGTCTTCTAAAGTTTCTTTGCTGACCTTTGGATAAATTGTATCTTGGATAACGCCATCAGGATTTTCTTTTGCGGTTTCAGCTAATAAATATAAAATGTCGAATTTACCATTTACACGTTTGATTTCAGAGATGATTTTCTTTTGAACATAAGTCTCAGCTGAAGCCCTCATCTTATGGATTAGCTTAATAAATAAATCACCTAAATTATCAGTTAATATCTGAAGCCTAATATAACAAAATGAAGCCATAGAAGCGTAACGGGTATCAGGCGCATATTCAATGATATTGCTGGGTGATGAGATCATGATTCGTATGTAATATTTTTGAAGTAACTTCCTTGATGTTGTGTTGAATGATTGTGTTGGAAGGCTAACGCTGCGAATAGACGCGAGTTTTTTAATTTCAAAATCGACATGTTTTAACTTAACGCCTGCAAGGTCTTTTTTAAAATGTTGGAATTTAATCAAAACACCAGAATCCTCTATATCTTCTACGTTCTCTACCGATATGTTTTCTTCATCGATAGCATTATCATCATTCAAGAAGTCATCAAATGATTTTATTGTGACAGCGGATAATTGTGATACTATGGAAGATAGAAATTTTTTTTCGAATTGATGAATAGCAGAACGAACATATCGATTTACCATTTTTGGAGAGAATGGCTCTAAGTGGTTTTCTCGAAAAAATTGATATGTGTATGCGCGACATTGCGGTAAAGTTGGCGCACGCGGTAATTGTGTTTCTATTAACCACTTGATCAATTCTTCACTATCGGCTTCGGTGGGTTCATTATAATTGAAAAAAGCTCTAATTTCTTGGCGAAAACGTTTTGCGGTGCGGCTTGTCCAATTGTAGTTTCTAAAATTGATAATATTACAATTCAGCTGAATTGAAAGGCTATTGATGAGTTCTTTAGAAATTAAATCTGTTTTAGTTGGATATCGTCCTTCAACCTGAAAGAATTTTAGCATAACGGCAAAAGCTAAATGATTCTCTGGAGAAAATTTATTTTGCGTTAATGAAAATTCTTCATCGTCTAAGACAATATGATTTCTGGCTTGGTCTCTCATGACAGTAAATTGTTCTTCCTGGGTAAAATAAAAATAATCTTGGAATTGGCTTGTTATATTTCTTCTGCTTCTGGCGGTGGTTCAATAGAAGAAAGCGATAGCGGCAGCTGGTCTAAAACCAAACTTGCGGCATTTTCCTCAAAAAGTTGTCCTTCTTGAATATATCCATTGACTGTGCGTTCATTTCGCCAACGACCCTGTCGCATGATTGCGCCCAGGGTCGCACCTTTTTTACTGGCTGACGTTGCAAAACCGCGTCGCAAGCTATGACCGCTATATTTTTCAGGATTAGATAATTTGCACTCTATTGCTAAATTTTTAAGAATAAAATTAATGCTGGCTGGTACGAGCGCTTTCATAGAAACATTTCCTTTTTGGGTAACTGCTCTGAATACAGCGCCTGTTGAAAAGCCAGATTTCTCACGCCACTGCAAAAGCGCAGTCACAGGGCAAAGAATTTTATTACCATAAGGAATTGCACAAATCTGTCCTTCAGATTCTTGGTCTGTTTTTGATTTTGGGATTAAAATCTCCATTCCCTCTGGCACAAAAGTAATATGTTCCCATTGAATAGAGATCAATTCACTTCGACGAAAAGCCCCAAAGAATCCAACCTGCAGCAAAGCTTTGTCTCGCCAATCCACAAGTTCGCCTCTTGTGGAAAGATGATCTACGATTAAGCTAAGCTGCTCTGCAGATAATGCAGGCGCTTTTTCAAGCGGTTTTCCGTGCACGCGCAAAATTCCGCTGATGGTTTTCCGAATCAATGGATGGCCAGTGGGGTCAGCTAATCCTTGAAAAGTATGCCAGTGTTTAAGCGCTACAAGTCGTCGTTTAAGCGTTCTCGGGTTTAAAGATTTTGCGAAGACTTGTAAATATTGAAGAAGTACATCTGGTGTTGTGGGCAAAATGCCGCCCCAGGCAATAAAGTGGCGTACATCATCACGATAGGCTATTCGCGTGTTATCGCTGGTCGCTTCTCGCGCATAAGGGTAAATCATTTCTACAGCATTTATGTTATCTAAAGCCTGGACATTGATTTCTTCCAACATTAGCTGTCATCCTAAAAAAAATAGAGAAAGTGGGTTTATAGGTGTTGTTACGAAATGAGAATACTTGTTTTTTAAAACACATTCTATAAGGGGCGTTATGAAAAGTGAATTTTTGATAATATTTTTTACATTTTAAAATTAAAAGCTTTATATTACGATTTACGTAATTTATACCTAAAAAATCCAAGGGGCATTTATGGGACGTATTGGCATTAATTTTGATGACGTGAAAGAAAAAGCATATCAACTTCAGGGCCGCGGCAAGAGCCCGACAGTAGACGCTATTCGCGACCTTCTCGGTACGGGAAGCAAATCAACCATTGCCCAACATTTGAAAACCTGGAAAGCAGAAGAAAAAAATGGTGAGGGAAATTTACCACAAGAATTATTGGCGTTAGTGACAGGTCTTTGGGAAAGATTGAATGCTAAAGCAGAACAACGCATTACAGATATTCAACGTGAAAGTGAAGAAAAAATTAAATTAATACAACAAACGCTTACGCAAACTCAAGCAGACCAAGCACAACTAAAATCGAAATTGCATCAAGTTGAAGAAACCAGCGCTGCGGAGCAGCTTATCATAACTGATACCAAAAATCAACTTACACATTACATTCAAGAAAATGAAAAACTCAATGAAAAATACCAAACAAGCGTCAAACAACTTGAAGCCTCTAAAGCAGATAATGATCGTTTGCACAAGCTAGCTGCGCACATACAAACAAATTTAGAACATTATCAAAATTCTATGCAAGAATTGCGCACAGAGCAAAATCTAAGCATAGAAAAACAGCAGGCAATATTTCAACAGCAGATAACGGATTTACAGCAAGAAATTGCTCTATGCCGCTCTCAGCGTCAAGAATCCGATAAGCAATTAAACCATAAAACACAAGAATTACAGCAATTGCATGAAAAATATCACTCTTTACAAAGTGCACATGAAAAATTAGCGCAAGAAAATAAAGAAACTGCGCAAGAATTTATTATTTCTAAAGAACGCTACAAGCAATCTCAAGATACTCTAAACATACAAGAAGAAAAACTTAAAAGTGATGCCATGAAAATGCTAGAATTAGAAAAACAAATTGTACTTCTTACTGAAAAAACAAATAACCTCGAAAAGAACTTAAAGAAATCAGAGGAAAAAATCGAAAACCTGCGACATGAGAAAATGTTTCTTGTTCAGGAAAAATCCGAGTTACAGGGATATCTTAAAAAATCAGGAAATAAAGAACGAGGCTAGCGCATAAGGCGCATGAATCTCTTATGTCTTAAAATTACACGTATCTTGGCTTGAGCAATTTTTTGCAACATCTGGTTGATGGTGCCATCAAAACGAGGATATTTCACTAAAATTTTCAGCTGATATGTGCTGAAAGCCAGTACCTTGCGGGTTTTGGCTATGCGTGGCCCCAAAACGCACGCACCTTAACATCCCGCCATTATACTGATGGGACTGGGGA
>JACDES010000062.1 GCA_013816265.1 Parachlamydiaceae bacterium
CGCAGAGATATTCTCAAATTATCTCTGCGTCTCTCCGTCTCCCCGTCTCTGCGTTAAAATCGTTAAAAGAATAGTCTTGTACATTTAAAAGTAGCTATTCAACTAGGTCGGCTTTGATGCCATTTGTTACTATATAGGTAAATTATGTTGCTCATAAGTACACTAGAAAAGAAAATCACGAAACGGAAAAATGATGCCAATTACAGAACTTTGAACTCTGCTAACCCCAATCTAATTGATTTTTCATCCAATGATTATTTGGGATTATCTCGCTCCACGAAACTGCATGAGACTATTCAAATAGAATATAAAAACCTTGTTTCCAAATTTCCAAGCAATTTTCTTGGGTCTACAGGGTCTCGGCTTTTGACCGGCAATACAACCTACGTCGAAGAATTAGAACAGCAGATCGTAAGCTTTCATGGATATGAAGCCGGATTATTATTTAATTGTGGCTATATGGCAAACGTTGGCCTTATTACAGCAGTTGCGACTTCGTCTGATATCATTATCTATGATGCACATGTCCATGCTTCTACTCACGATGGTGTTAGATTAAGTCGTGCCTACTCATATCCATTTAGACATAATGATATGAATCATTTAGAACATCGTCTTAAACACGTTCCAAAAAGAACAAATTTATTTGTGTGCATTGAATCAATATATTCAATTGATGGATCAATTGCACCACTAGAGCAAATATGTCAACTTTGTTTTCACTATCATGCCTTACTCATCGTAGATGAAGCACATGCTGTAGGCATATATGGAGCTGATGGAGAAGGCTTAATATCCGAAAAAAAATTAAATCAATACGTGTTTGCCCAGGTGACAACATTTGGAAAGGCATTAGGTGTCTATGGCGCCATTGTGATGGGAAGCCATTCTCTTCGAGAATATCTCATTAATTTTAGTCGACCATTCATTTACACAACAGCTTTACCGCTACATGCTCTTGTGGCAATCAAATGTGCCTATCAGATTCTTCCCAACTTAAATAAAGAACGCTCCCATCTTAGATCTCTCATTACTCATATTCAAACACTCATAAAAACAGGATTTGGATCTCAAATACAGTTTGTAAAAGTGAAAAATAATCACGAAGCGCACCAACTATCCCAATATTTAGCTAAAAATGGATTTGACGTAAGGTCAATCTTAAGCCCAACTGTTCCACGGGGTGAAGAATGTTTAAGAATTTGTCTACATGCCTTTAATACCATTCATGAAACTAACGAATTGATTTCATTATTAAAGGAATATAAATGAATAAAATTATCGTGGCGGGCTGTGGGACCGGAGTTGGAAAAACCATTGTGTCTGCCATATTAGTACATGCTCTGAAGGGCGAATATTGGAAACCGATTCAATGTGGAACAGGAGTCGATTCAGACTCTTTAACAATGAAATTATTACTTCCGGATCACCAGATTTATCCTTCTGCTTATAACTTAAAAGCCCCGTTATCACCCCATCATGCAGCGAAATTAGAAAAAAAAGTAATCAAAACCTCGATAATTATTCCACCGTCAACTGAAAGACCTTTAATAATTGAATCTGTTGGAGGCATTTTTGTACCGCTAAATTTAATGGAACTATCGATAGATTTATTCAAAGATTGGGATGCTGTTTGGATAGTGGTTTCAAACAATTATTTAGGAAGTATAAATCATACATTATTGACAATCGAAGCCCTTCAAAGAAGAAATATTCGATTACATTCTATCGTCTTTAACGGCCCACAATGTATAGAAACAGAAAAAGTAATACTTGGCTTCACAAAAGTCCCTTGCTTAGGAAGATTATCACTTGAAAAAAATATTTCACTAAGAACAATCGAAAGGTACTCACAATTATGGAAAAAGAAGATTGTTACAATACTGCAGTAGCAAAAACCCTTATTCAAAGAGACAAAGCGTGTATATGGCATCCCTATACACGAATCCAAAATGCTCGTGATCCTATTCCTATTATTAAAGGAAAAGGTGTTTATCTTTATGCAGAGGATGGAACAAAATATATAGATGGCATTTCATCGTGGTGGGTGAATTTACATGGACATGTTCATCCATATATTGTCGAAAAAATTAGTGAGCAAGCAGCAGCAATAGAGCATGTTATTTTTGCAGATTTTACACATCCAACTGCGATTCAACTCGCAGAAAAGCTGATTCAGTTTCTCCCAGGGGTTATGGGAAAAGTATTTTATTCAGATAATGGATCCACTGCCGTTGAGGTAGCTCTCAAAATAGCCTTACAGTATTGGTTTAATAGTAATTCAAAAACAAAAAGGAAAAAAGTCATTTGTTTTAATAGAGGTTATCATGGGGATACCTTTGGAGCGATGTCTGTGGGAGAAAGAGGGCTCTTTAATCGCCCTTTTTGGAATCATCTTTTTGAAGTAGAGTTTATTGATCCACCATTTTCATGCAATGAAGAAAAATCATTAGAACAGTTGAGAGCAATATTAGAAAGAGAAGAATCTGCATGTTTCATTTTTGAGCCATTAATATTGGGTGTTGGAGGAATGCATATTTACCAATCTCGGGCATTGGATGCATTGCTTAATTTGTGTCGAGATTATCATGTCTTGACAATTGCAGATGAAGTGATGACAGGATTTGGACGAACGGGTCCACTATTTGCATGTGAATATTTGACTGAACAACCAGACATGATCTGTCTTTCCAAAGGATTGACGGGAGGTTTTATGCCTTTGGGTGTTACGGCATGCAAAAATTTTATTTTCGAATCATTTCGATCCGATGAACTTTCTAAATCATTTTTACATGGTCATTCTTATACAGGGAATCCTTTGGCTTGCAGCGCTGCGTTGGCAAGTTTTGAACTATTAGAAAAAAGTGAATGTGATTTGCAGCGTAAGAGGATAGCAGAGCAGCATCAAGGATTTTGTAAAAAATGGAGAAATCATCCCAAACTCAATCGATGCGAAAGTATCGGGACAATTTTGGTGCTTGAATATGTTGCAAACGAACAAACAAATTATCAAAATTCTCTCCGTGACAAATTATACGGATATTTTTTGGAACGAAAAATACTATTACGCCCCTTAGGAAATATTGTGTATGTCATGCCTCCATATTGTATAAGCCCAGAGGAGCTTACATATATCTATGAAGTGATTATCGATACCCTCTAAATGCCAAAAAAACAAAAACACAGGTTAATATGAATACGTTTGTTAGTAATTCTGATTTATTAAAGCCATTGCTTCTTAAAATTGTTTCTTCGAAGGAAATGCATGCTAAATGGCTTAACACGTTATCTTATCTTGAAAATTGTGGAGCTAGGAAAATAGCAGCTTGTGAACACCCGACGCTTGTAAAAGAGGAAATGTTAAAACATGCATCGGAAGAATTTCGACATGCTTTTCATCTAAAAAAGCAGATTGAAAGAATCCCTTCTTTATCCTTAGACGATTATTCAATACATAATTTGCTAGGAGATTATGCTTCATTACATTATTTACATGCGTTAGATATTAAAACATGTCGATATCTTTCTGAGGAGGTTAAATTACAAAAAAATAAAGTCAAAGAAACCGCTTATTTGCTTGTAACGTATGCAATCGAGCTGCGTGCGGATGAGTTATATCGAATTTATGATGAAGTTTTGAAAACAGCAAACACCAAAGTAACTGTAAAGTCCATTCTTTTGGAAGAAAAGGAACATTTAAACGAGATGATACTAGGCATCAGTTTATTGGAAAACGGACAGTTATATGCTGAAGAAGTCTGTTTAATTGAAGGTGGGTTATGTCGAAAGTGGCTTAACTCAATTTCATCGTTAATTATCTAAAAATTAATGGCATACAACAGTGGAGTGCGGTCGCTTGAGACTAAGAAAAAATTGATTTAAATCTATAATTCACTTCGTTAGCTCGGTAGAGCGTCTGTTCAAAGCCCGGAGTGACGTAAGGAACTCTGGGTAAATATAAAATAAATAGAGCCCGTGTAGGGCGACTCAAATATGCGACGATATACTAACACTCTTAATAATCAGACAAACAAACCACTTGAAATAATTCTACGTAATAATCTCGTATTTGAGTCGCTCTGTCGAGCTCTAATTTTTTTTTATTTTTTCCCGGAGTTCCTTACGTCACTCCGGGCTTTGAACAGACGCTCTACCGAGCTAACGAAGTGAATTATAGATTTAAATCAATTTTTTCTTAGCCTCCTTGCGACCGCTTTTAGATTTCTCCCATTAGCTTTGATGCAAGCGAAGATCTCGCCATAGTAATCTATAAATAGTTGCTTGAGATTTTACAGGAAGCGTTTTTTATCATTTTTTGTCCATTTTTGTCCATTTTTGTCCATAAAGTCCATAAAGTCCATAAAGTCCATAAAGTCCATTTTTGTCCATACGTCCATTATTCTTATGGACGTATGGACGTATGGACTTTATGGACAAAAATGGACAAGAATGGACAAGAATGGACGAAAATGGACGAAAATGGACGAAAATGGACGAAAATGGACGAAAAAAGGACGAGACTTCGGGTTACTAAGAACCATTTTTATTATTAATTAACCATCAATTTATTTATTTAACAAAATTAAAAACATAATAAGACAAATAACTAAAATTTAATATATAATATTATTAACAGTGATTTTTTAATAATATTATTATTAGATTATGGGGTTATTATGTCTACTCCGATTTAAGGATTACCATCATCTTCATCTGCCTCTAAAGATAAGCAAATTACAGACAAAGCTCCTATCGATCATGTATCCAAAACGTTACAGGGGAAAATCAAAGGCTTAGAACCAACAGAATCTAATATTACCTCAATAAAATTAGAGGAGGTAAAATCAGAACTAAGTACCAAAATCGAAACATTAAAGAATGAAATTTTGAAATTAAAAGGCAAATTTTTTAAAAAGACTGATCTTATTAAACAAAAGGAACAGGAATTAGAAGAAGTTTTGACAAGATTAAATTCGATTAACTCATTTATCAGTCAAGCCGTTCAAATCATTAAATCTCATCCTAATATCATCCTTACTCCTGATCAGAAAAATCACCTTTTGAATCAAGTTTTACACATTGGATTTAAAGGTAAAACTGATTCTGAAATTCCTCTCTTACATAAATATATACATGGAATCTACTCTAAAGAATACGCTCATTCGCGACTAAATTTTGCATTATCTCTTCTTAAAGAAATCGTTGAATCCGATAAACCTCTCGGCATTTCCAAAGAAAAAGATTTAGAAAATCTTCTGAATATTTACAAACAACGAATGCTTTATTGTGAATATAAAGATATGTTTCCTGATGATGAACTGCCTTTTACCAATGATGCAGCAGGAAAAGCACAAGCGGAAAAAATTGTTGATAAACTTTATAATAATATCCTCGAATTTGAAGATTCATCGACTTCTACACATCTAGTTACATCTGAAAATGGAGATAAATCCTTTATTTTACCTGGGGGTTGGACAAAGCATTATATTAGTTATGAATTTAAAAAAAATAAAGATGGGACCTATGAATTTATTATTCATAACCGGGGAGATAACAACAATGACGAAAGGTTTCATGGATCACTCAGACAAAAAATTGGGGAAAAAACCTATGCACGGACAAGGGTTCCAATTAGAATATCAAAGGAGTTAATGCAGAATCGAGACTTTTTATCATTTATAGTAAAGGAAGGAACCAGCAATGCTGTTAACGATGGAAAAACAGTATATGATGGCTTTCACAGACATTTATTCGAATTAGGAAAAGGACAAGTGGTAATATCGGAGCAAGAGAAAATGGCAGAAGCATTACTTCAATTAAATAAGGATAAAACTCTCACTCAAGAGCAAAGAGAGAAAAATTTAGAAACGATCCATCAGATCATTAAATCAGACCCTAATTTCCATAGTATTCAGCTGCATGGAACATGTGGTGAATCCAATCAAACAAGCACAGAAAAAGATAAGGCATCACCAGCTGTCCATCAGGCACTCAAATTATGTTCTCTTACAGGCTTGATTGATAACGTAAAACAAAAGTATCTAATCGACAAAATGGAAAATTTAAAAACAAAAGATGTATTCGAAGCCCTAGTGGAACTTGGTAAAAAGTTACCCAAGGATTCGAAAGAATTAGCGCAATTAGATAACCTTAGGGAACTTATCCAAAAGCGAAGAAATGCGATTGATGACGAAAAGGGTTTAATGGCCATTGGTACCGATCAAGAGAAAATCGCCGCAAGAAATGCGAAAATGGCAGCAACAAAACAAGATCTGTTACAAAAAAGAAAAGCTGTCTTCGATGAAATAAAAATTCATACCGCGGCAATTCTCAAAGCTTTTGAAAAGATTGCAGATCCAGATAAGAATGTAAATGCTAAATATTCGATATTGAATTTTGAAAATTGTCTATCAAGTCGAGATCCCAAAAATAATAAGAATATCGAAAGTTATTTCAGAACATGTCGGTTTGACTTTTTTGGTACTGATGGATTTAAACTGGATATGCCGAAAGACGATACATCATGGCTTGAAGATTTTAAAAGAATAGAACAATTGCAAAAACAACTTCAAACATTAAACTCATCGATTCATAACATGGAAACAACTCTAGATTTTAATACTGCTTTATCTCATTTGAGCAAAACACAAAAAGATACCGAGATAAGTATTAAGTCAGGTATGAAATCTTTGAATGAAAAATTAAAATCGGACTCTTCACTTAAACCATTCATTGCAGAAATAGAAGAACACTTGATTCAAGAAATGGAAATCGCCAAAAAACTCCAGATTCATACAGGTAAGAGAATTGCAGAATTACAAAAAAAATTGGATTCTCCTAAAGAAAAGAAAAAAATTGATATGCAAGTTGCAAGGAAACTATTTGATGAGAATTTGACTTTACATGCAATAAGCCCTGTTGATAATCCATTGTTCTTTAAAAAATTATTAGATGTTGCACAAATAGCGAAGCGTTGTGGAGATGAATTTTATTTCCTTGGGCTAGAATTTGATAAGATCAAAACATTAAGTAATAATAGTGAATATAAACTCAAACTTTTAAATATTTTAAATGAAAAAAATAAAAAGATATTTGATGGCATGCATCTACATTCAGAAATGGATCAAAAGTCCAGTATGGATTCATTAAACAAAGAATATGCAAATAGAAAAAATCTCATTGATAAAAGCTATGGAACTCAATTGGAAAAGGATCAAAAACTTCAGGAGCTTGAAGAATATTATGTAAAATATAAAGGTTATGCTCTAAATATCCCGTCAGAATATAAGAGTAGTTATATTAGATATAAGAAAATCGAAGATTTAATTAAAACTGAAATAGATAATATAAAACTTTAGTATTCTATAAACAAAGTTATTTAATAAAATAATGTTGCTATATTAACTAATTTATTTAAAACAGTTTACAAATAATTTATTATCAGATAAAATGATTTATTTAAATAACGGTATTAAATTAATAAATAACATAATTAGTTAATAGGCGGGCATAGTGAATAATTGCAACATATCAAAAGTTGTAAGTCATCAAATATTAAATATTAATGAAATAGCAGCATCAAATAACCCCATTCTAGCAGTTGCCTCTATTCTAAAGGCCCATCGTTTTTCATTAAATTCGATTCATCAAATCAATAAAACACAAAAGTCAAATTGCATTTTTTCTTCTCCTTTCACCCTTAAACCGAAAGGCACTCGTTCTTTTGAACCTTCATTTATCAATAGATTTAGTTGCTCTAATACAATTTCTGACAGTCTTGTATCTAAAATTTCAAGTTTTAATCATACAAAAGCTGTTGAAAGTCCCATGCAAGCGTTTTCTAAGTCATTATCAACGAAAAAAAATGACAATGACGCAGGTTCCAAGGCTGTTGGTATATCCGAAAAGTTAAAAACAGGAACGTCCACGTTTACAGGGGAAATAGTGGATGTGATTAGCGAGAATCAAGAATTCAGAACAATACGTATTAAAAAACCGGACGATTGGAATTTCCAACCTGGACAATATCTTGAATTAAGACCAGAGGGCGGAGATCCAACAAAAAGACCTTCCATATTAGCTATTGCTTCAGGTACAAATGGCGATTTCATTGAGATTACAGCAAAACCTAACAAAGATCCCGCACACCCCAATTATTTTTTGAATGGCAATCCTGGTGATCGTATCGTTATTAATGGTCCATTGGGAAGCAACTTTCCGATCGACCTCATCACTAAAGACACATCTGTGATGGTTTTAGGGGGTGGTTCAGGAATTACTGCATTAAATAGTGTTGTGCAAAGTATTCCTGAGGGAACGGATATGCAAATTATTTATAGCAGTAAAAATGAAAAAGATCTTATCTATCGTGATGAGATTAATAAGTGGAAGGATGAAGGACACATTGTGAGCCTCACGCAAGATAAAGTGGATGGATTTTCTCAAGGACGTATTACAGATCACTTAAATAATATAGAGATTAAACCAAATACAATGGTATTTATTTGTGGACCAAAAGAGTTGGTTTTGGATACCGCTAAAAAGCTTGTAGAATTGGGAGTGGCGCCTGAATGCATCTATGGAAGTTTGCCGGCTCTTGCGAAAGATGGTGGTCCTGTATATCGAGGGGATCATCCTAAAATGGGTTTAGTAACAATATAAAAAGCAAGGTTGTGTATTAATTGAAAATGTAATATTATAGTTGTTACTAAATAATAAAAAATTAAAATGGTTTTTAATAAATGATTACTACTTATGATCCCTCAACCTTCCTTTTGTTAAAGGATGGTTCGAAAACTTCTGTTCCCGATAATGAAAAATTGCGCGAAGCTTATGACAAACGCACACCTGGAGTAAGGTGTAGGGACATTTTTCTAAGTATTTTACGTGAATTGAGTTTTATATTTAAGCATATTGTTAAAAGTTTGTACTCGAGTTTTAAATATCATAGTTGTGAAAATAGGGTGGTTTGGAAAAAAGATAGTGAAAGTTTATTTGTGCTTATTCATGGGTTTAGAGGCTCTCCATCCATTTTTGACAAACATATAATGCTTTTGAATAAACACCCAAAGATAGACATTTTTGTGCCTTTTGTACCAAAAAAGGGGAATTGTTCTCTTGTAGAGGCCTCTTCACCTATTATGTCCCACCTATTATCGTATATTGAAGCTCATCCTACAAAACCTATTTGTCTTTTAGCAAATTCAAATGGAAGCCGTATTGTAAATTGGTTAGAAACTCAGTTAAGAGCCAAGAGTCCAAAGACTGCTCTAAGGATTTCTACAGTAGCTGGAGTTCACTTTGGATCTCCGCTCGTCAATCGTGCGGAAAAATATAAGCTTGCCGAAATATCCCTCATACCGATTATTCGTGAAGAATTGGCTTTTGGTAGTGTCTCAAATAAAAATTTACTTTCACAAGTTGTTGAGCCATTAGAAGCTGGTATTGAAAGACGCGATTATGAATATTATGCATCCACAGAAGACTTGCTTTATGTTCCAGAATTGGGTTCTTCATTGCCCATTCTAAATAAAGAGGAACGTCATCATGTTGTCCATGGATATGGCCATAATTCAATCGTACAGCATGTCGCATCACATCAAGTTGAATCTTGTGTTAAATGGATAAAAAGCAAAGTCGCTGTCAATTAGATTAGCTAATGGGGTAAGCAGCTTTATTTGGCTGATCATGAAATGGGTCATGCCAAATAGGTCTAAAAAATTCCTCTTCACGAACTCCGTACACCCTAGTCAGGTTGTTAATACGAAGTGAAAAAAGTGTATCTCCTGCAATTCTATCCAGATTTAATTCTTGCAAACGCTTTTGAGCTATTTTAGCAAAATTTGCAATCTCTAGTGAATGGTGATTTGTCCCATGGCTTTTTCCACCTGCTGTGGCTTTAATTTCGGACCATGTCAGTTTTTCGATGCTATTAACAAACTTAAGAAAATGAATATGTTGCTCTTTCGTAAGTGTTTCCCATCCCCACAATTCATGGGAAAAATCGAGTATATCAAATTGAAATCGTAAGGTCATTTCATCAAAAGAAGTAGGATCACAGGAATGTGTAGGCTGGCGGATATCTTTTTGGGATTGATTTTTAGTCATAATTTTATTTTATGTTGTAAGTTTTTAAAGTGAGCTATAATAATCTTTCATGGATTGAGGGGTAATTTCCACAATACATTGATCTTTGTGTACGATTGGACAATGTGTGTGAGCTGTTTTCCAAGGATCTTCCATATGAGCAAGCTGACTTAACCAATGGGGATCTTTTGCTCCATAATAGTTGATTACACGATCAATGACATCCTGAGATTTTTTTGTGGGTGCATTTAGATTACTTTGTGGAAGCCTGTTTTTAAAGAAACCTGGATCCAGCTTAAAGTTACCTTGATGCAGTTCAAAAAGTATTGGAATGACGGGTCCATTACGCCAGGCTTCAATTTTATCTTTAAACAATGGTTTGTCCATCCACACGAGGTGCCAAGCCTGCGAATAATAAACGAGTTTCTGCAGTTTCATGGCTGTCATCGACCCGGTTTTTTCTAAAATGTACTCTGCCACTTCAATTGCATTCGCCATTTTGAATCCTTTTTTTACGTAATCTACAAAAACATGCTCTTCTTGACAAGACTTTTTAATTAGATAGGGGATGCTACTTACTATTTTATTCAAAAAACCATTGCAGTGGAGTGTCAACCTTATTGTGATGTCTTCGTCAATTTTTGTCCATTTTTGTCCATAAAGTCCATGAAGTCCATGAAGTATATGGACTATATGGACTATATGGACTATATGGACTATATGGACTATATGGACTATATGGACTATATGGACTATATGGACTATATGGACTATATGGACAAAAATGGACGAAAATGGACGAAAAGGACGAAAGACATATCGTTGTGAGTGGTTGCACAAGGAAATTTTCTAACTTTATATAAAATTTACAGAAATTGTTTAAAGTAGATATTCTGTTAATATTGTATTATTGTTTAAAAGAGCTTTTTACTAGGGTATGCGTATGTATAAAAATTGTTTGGTTGTGAATCTGTTTTTTTTCGTTTTATTTACGATATCCTCTGAAAATCAATTACACGCTAAAGAAACAAAAATTCAAAAAGCAATGATTCAAGATTTGGAAGTCATCAGACATAACCTATCTCTTAAATATGCTCCAACCGATTGGAAACAAGAATATAATGGCTGGAATATTGACGATGCATTTGAAAAGGCAAAATCTAAAATTTTCAAAGATAATCCTACGACGGTCCATGAATATCAAACAATAGTAAAAGAATTCTTAAATGCTTCACAGGACTATCATCTTAAAACCATTTTCTATTCTACTGAAAAGTCATTTTTCCCTTTTCAGATAAAAGGGATTAATAATCATTATTATCTCCTGGGCATTGGATATCCTGCAGATTATGATGAAGGCTTTGCTTCTGACGAGTTAGATCTCGAATCATTGGTTGATTTGAAGAAAATGGGCTTTGGCGATGAACTGATATCACTAGATGGTGTTCCTATTACAACTATCATTGAACAATTAATTGATGATAATTTGGGTGGAGATAGATCTCCAACAGGTTATGTATTGGCAGAAAGAATGTTGTTTTATCGACAAGGTAAATATGGTCAACAAGTTCTTTCAGGCAATATTAAATTAAAAATGAAACGTATAAGCAGCTCAGCAGAATATGAATGTACGATTCCTTGGATGCATACTCCAGAATGGGTTGAAAATCCTGATAATATGTCCTCTCTAGCAGACTCCATACTTGAAAATCTATATCCAATAAAAGATGAAAAAATGAAAGGGCTCGAATTTTTTTCTAAGGATTATAGAGTAAATTTTGTTACTGATTTAATGGTTTATAAAAAATTTAACTTTGCTAAAGGTCCTTCAAAAGACGTAAAAAACGAAGAAAAAGCTATAACTGATATTAAAGATGAAAGAGAAATTGGATTTTTGCCACCACTAGGAAAAATTATTTGGGAATCAGATAAAAATAATCTATTGTATGCTTATATCTATCAAAATAAACTAGGCAAAAGTATTGGATATATCTATTTATCTAGTTTTTTACCCACTAAAAAATCGTATGAATTAGTCGTAGAAGAGCTCATCGATATTCTTTTAAAATTCAATAAAAATACGGAAGCATTAGTATTTGATATCACAGATAATGGTGGGGGAGATCCATTTTTCATGTATGCTGTGCTTTCAACACTTACAGATCATCCTCTGAAAACTCACTTACAGCAAGAACTTCTTATTCAAGAGGATGTTTTAAATGCTTCACATTTTCAAAAAAGTTTTAAAAAAGATAAATTTGACGAAGTCAATGTATGCGGATTTCCTATAACCCCTGAAATTGTTACACAAATTCATGCATATACAGAGAAGGTTCGACAGGTTTGGAAATCAGGTGAGAGAATGACACCCCTAATGCATATTTATGGCATTAAAGAGATACCTCCAAGTTTGAAAGTCCAATATTTGAAACCTCTAGTGGTATTGACAAACGAATTAGATTTTTCATGCGCAGATCTATTTCCTGCGATCTTACAAGATAATGGGCGAGGTAAAATTTTTGGAGCGAAAACAGCAGGAGCTGGTGGACATGTGAGGTTATGCAAACACAATAGTCGATTTGGACTGATGGGCTATTCCATGACAGGTTCGATAGTTTATCGTTTAGATGGAAAAACGATAGAAAATTTAGGTGTAACACCGGATATTCCTTATAAAGTTACTCTAAAAGATATTCAAAGGAATTATGTGGATTATATTCGTACTCTTAATGGGGAAATAAATAAATTATTGAAGTAATTCACAATGGCCTGAGGTCCTTTTACGTGCCCATGCCAGTGCCCGATGTCCTTTCAACGAAAGCAATCGGGCATGGGCACGGGCACGGGCACGTAAAGGACAATAATCAGGCAAGCACCAGCATGGGCATATAAGAAGTACAGGCAATCAGCCGTAAGCTAAGATCAGCGCTTTAGCAGGATTTGAAATTGTTGGCTCAGGATCATTCTTAAGAATATGAGCAAGGCGAAGTCCATCATCTTTTTTACCAAGCATAAAAAAAGCTTTGGCTAGATTTAAAAGTGTAGGACCATGAGTCCCTTCAGACTTTAGGGCTTTGTCAAAATAAAGAAGTGCTTGTTTGGGATCATTTAATTCTAAATAAATGGCTCCTAATGTTTGTGAATCATAGGCATTATCGACTTCCAACACAGCCAATGCTTCAAAAAATGGCAATGCAATTTCATATTTGCCCTGACGAATATATGAGTAGCCCGTATAACGTAAATCTTCGATATGTTCTTCTGTCCAATTCAGTTTCTCCAGCCAGTTTATCGTCCCCATGAATTATCCTTGTAAGAACTGACCGACTCGCCCTACGATGAAGCTAAGCCAATTATTTATTTTATGAATTTCCCCGAAACATGTTTTCAGGATCTTTTTATCTTTTTCATCTTCTTCATTATCACAGACTGTTTCATCCAATTGTCTCTCATCTTCACCTTCCTTTTCAAAAGAACCGAGACTTGGAGCTACCCGGAAAAAACCAAAAGGAGATCGTCGTTGAAATTGATATTTTGGAGGAGCAAAAAAATAGGCCCAAGGGGTGTGAACTGCTGATATGCCGAATAGAATATCCATTTCAGCCAATTTTGGATAGATATCTACCAATAGAATATGAGGGGGAATACTAGCCGCCTCTTCAAAATGGTATTGCCTATTAATTTGTTCGATGAGCTGCGTTCGGCGTGCATATTGAATGTAGATATCGTTATCTAATTTATCAATTGTTGCCATAATTTACCTATTTCTCTTTAACACCATAAATTGCTCTATGGTATTAGAATGTGAATGGCCTAGTATATATCCATCTCTTATTTTAACAAGTCTCACATTTATTAGTAAACCAAAGGAATGAATAAATTCTTGAAAATAGTCTATTTACGAATTAATAAGCTTTTTTGGCCCGAATCTTGAATAACAACATGAATAATGTAAATAAATTAATACTAATTTTGTTATAAAATTCAAATTTTGATATAATATTATTAAGATTGGTGATTGAAATAAAATGTATAATTAATTTTTCCCTTAATTAAGGAGGATGATATGACTACAGGAAGCAACCCAATCGGCCCATTAGGACCAAAAATAGGTGGAGATCAGCAAAAACCTCAAATTAAACAAGAAAAAACTCATTCAGGCCATACATATTCACAAGGATCGACATCGTCAGATACATCCAAAGCTTCATCGGTATGGGAGGAATCAGGGAAAACTGATAAGGATACTGTTGGTAAAATCATTATTAAAGCAACTCCTCAGTCAGTCTCTAAAAAAGAAGGGATTATCAATTCGATAAAACAAGCTCGTTCGTATTGGGGAGATGTTGGCCGCCACTCTACAGAAATTACCTTCGCAGGGGGGATGATTGGCAGATGTTTATTAAGGGATAGTTCGGAAAAAGGGTCTTATGCTTTTTCATATGTAAATAAACAGCGGGAGATTAAACATATTCTTCTTACCCCTGCTGATGAGGGACTTAAAGTTCTTACAGTTAAAGATGACGGGGAAGAAATAATAAAAACATTTTCTTCTTTAAAAGAGTTTACTGATTCTGTTGCAGAATCGCTAAAACCTAACCATCTTACAACATATAATAGGGATATATAATTTATTATTGATTCAAAGATTCTAAGAATCTCTGGTATACCGTCCTTAAAATAAATTAAAATTTTTTTTATTTGGGGAGAGAGTTTATTGGTTATGTTCAAGCTTGTACCTTAAAATGAAAACATTTAACATATTGCCTGCATCAAATACTACCCATAATTAAATCACTAAAAACAATTTTCATGAATCCTTCTACTTCTCATCCCCATGTTTCTGTGCTTTTAGAAGAGGTTCTTCAAACATTCGAATCCACTCATTTGATATGCTTTGTGGATGGAACGCTTGGTGCCGGAGGTCATGCAGAGGCCATTTTAGCAGCTCATCCTGAAATTAAATTTTATTTGGGGATTGATCAAGATGCACAAGCATTGGAATTAGCTGCCGCTCGTCTAAAACCATGGGCTGATAAGTTAATTCTCAAACAAGGCAATTTTGCAGATTTTGATCTTTTCTTAAAAGAACTGCAACTTCCTAATCCAAATGGCTTCTTAGTAGATCTAGGGGTATCTTCCATGCAATTGGATCAAGCTGCCAGAGGTTTTAGCTTTTCAAAAGAAGGTCCTCTTGATATGCGTATGAACCAAGAAATCGGACATACAGCTGCTGATATCGTCAACAATGCCACTGAATACGAACTAGGAAAAATATTTCGTGAGTATGGAGAAGAAAAAAGATGGAGAAATGCTGCGCGTACTATTGTAGAAGCCCGGCAAAAGAATCCGATATTGACAACTACAGATTTAGCAAATGTTTTAAGACCCGCCCTGCCATGGAATCCTAAAAAAGGGATTAACCCCCTCACATTAATATTTCAAGCGTTGCGTATAAGTGTGAATAAGGAATTGGAAGTATTAGAAATATTTGTCACAAAAGCTATCGATGTCCTATTGCCAAATGGTCGTTTGGCTGTTATCAGTTTTCATAGCCTGGAAGATCGTATTGTGAAGAATCAGATGCGATTTGCTGCAAGTGATAAATTTGAGACAACAGGCTTGGGAGGCATCTTCAGAGATAAAAAACCTATTGTTTCCTTAACTACGAAAAAACCGATTGGTCCTACCGATGATGAAGTTGATAAAAATCCCCGCAGTCGTAGCGCAAAATTGCGTGTAGTGGAAAAATTACCGGATTGAGGCCGCAAAAGAGATGAATTTATTTGTTCGACTATTCATTTGTATTTTCTTTGCAGGGTTCGTTTTATATAAGTATATTGACAACCTAAATGAGTTAACGGAATTAAAATTATCAATTCCTGCAATAGCGAAAGAAGTGAAGGAAATTAATGAGAAAAATCTTGAGTTACAGTATGAGATTGAACAATTTGAAAGCCCAATTCATTTAATGGAGCTAGCGCGTAAGCCTGAATTTGGTCATCTCAAGCACCCTTCACTCAATGATGTAATAGTTTTACCAGAAGCGGTTATTCCAACAAACTTAGAAAGCAACTAATATTTGCCATGTCACAACAACCAAAACGATCTGTTGATAAAAAAAGGCTTCTTTGGGTTGCCTTAACCATTTTTGCTCTATTTTCATTTTTGATTGCCCATTTTTATATGATACAGATCAAAGATGGAGAAAAATGGTCGCAGCAAGGTGAAAAGCAACATTATTTTATTGTGAAGGAACCTTTTAAAAGGGGAGTCTTTTACTCAAATACAGACATCAAAAAAGGGCATCCAAAAGTATCAATCCCTTTTGTCATCGATGTTCCAAAATTTCACTTATACGTCGATCCTCTGTCTATACCGACCGATAATAAAGATGAAATTGTCAGCCAGTTGTTGAGTTATTTAGATATTTCTATTGACGAGCGTTTAAATTTGCATCATCAATTTGATAAGAAAAGTCATAGTCGCAAATTGGCTATGTGGATTGATAAAGATAAGCACCAGCAGATTCTTAAATGGTGGAACACTTATTCGCGACAAAATAAAATTCCCAGAAATTCCATTTTTTTTGTACAGGACTATCAACGTTCTTATCCTTTTGGAAAGCTCCTGGGACAAGTTTTACATACAATTCAAAGTAATAAAGATGAAAAAACGCATCAAGCATTACCTACGGGCGGATTAGAGCTTTATTTTAATTCATACCTGAAAGGTAGACAAGGGAAAAGACGTCTTCAGCGATCTCCACGAAATTCTTTTGAAACGGGTGACGTCATCTACCATCCAGAAAATGGGTCTGACATCTATTTAACGATTAATCATTATCTGCAGGCAATTGCTGAAGAAGAAGTTGAAAAGGGTGTGAAAAAAGCCAAGGCAAAAGCTGGTTGGGCTGTCATGATGGATCCTCGTACAGGTGAAATTTTAGCTTTAGCCCAATATCCTTTTTTCAATCCACCTGAATATCAATTTTATTTTAATGATACTTCGTTAATCGAAAATACAAAAGTGAAAGCGGTAACAGATGCGAATGAACCGGGATCGGTCTTTAAGCCATTCACAGTTACTTTAGCTTTGATAGCAAATAAAGAATTAAGTGAAAAAGGTGAAAAAGAATTATTTTCTCCCGATGAAAAAATCTCTACGAGTAGCGGAAGATTTCCCGGTAGGTCCAAACCCATTGTCGATACAACTCTTCATCAGTATTTGAATATGGACATGGGTATGCAAAAGTCATCCAATGTGTATATGGGAAGGTTGGCTGAAAGAATCATTAACCGTTTAGGAAGTAAGTGGTATAGAAAACAACTAAATGAAGTTTTTGGATTTGGTGAGAAAACGCGTCTTGAACTACCTGCTGAAAGTGCTGGGGTGTTACCAACTCCCGGCAAACATCACCCAAGCGGAGCTCTTGAATGGTCTGTCCCAACCCCATTTTCTTTAGCGATGGGGCATAACATTCAAGTAACGAGTCCTCAAATCTTACGCGCTTATGCTGTATTTGCGAATGGTGGTTACCTTGTACAACCTACGCTAGTACGGAAAATTGTAAAAAAAGATAATGATGGCGTTGAGCATATTATAGTTGATAATACAACTGAGGAAAGAATAAAAAACTTCCCGAGGGTATTGGATGAGAAACTTGTTAATCGATTGGTTGAATCAATGCGATATGTGACAAAGCCTGGAGGAACAGCATTAAAGGCAGATATTCCTGGCTATACAGAAGCCGGTAAAACGAGTACTGCAAAAAAAATTGTGAATGGTATGTATTCAGAAAGACAATATGTTTCTACGTTTGCTGGATTTACTCCTATCAATAACCCAGCCTTCGTGTTAGTCGTCATCATGGATGAACCTGAATATGGGTATATACCGGGAGTTGGAAAAAATCACCACGGCGGTAATTGCACAGCAAATGTCTTTAGAGAAATAGCAAAACGTTCATTGGAATATTTAGGAATTCCTCCCGATGATCCGTTTGGTTATCCGATTGGGGATCCAAGGAGAGATGCAACCAAAGCTGATTGGATGAATGAAACGAGAAGGTTGCAAGAAATATATGATAAATGGAATAAGAGTCCAGAAATAAAATCTAAAAAAAGTGCTTAAACCTAAGAAAATATTATGATGAAGTTAAAACAATTAATAAAAGAAATTCCCTCTATAAAAGTCAAGGGATCGAAAGATATTAATATTACAGGCCTATCAGTAAATTCTAAAATTGTCGCTCCAGGTAATCTTTTTATCGCAAAAAAAGGTAAAAGTGAAGATGGTGCAAAATATATTCCTGAAGCCATTGCCGCTGGTGCAAATGCAATTCTAACTGATTTATACGATCCCTCATTAAAAAATGTTGTTCAGGTTATTCATCAAAATGTAGGAGAAGTTGAGGGCTTATTAGCTGCTCAATATTATCAAAATCCTGCGAACGATCTATTCATGGTTGGAATCACCGGAACAAATGGCAAGACAACGACAGCCTTTATCGTTAAGTATCTATTGGATCAATTTTTTGGCCCTTGTGGGCTCATTGGAACGATCGAATATATTTTAGGATCTATCCGTTATCAAGCGACCCGTACGACTCCGGATGTAATTTCCAATTATAAAATGTTGCGTGAGATGATCACTCAGGGATGCCGTTCTGCTGTGATGGAAGTCACTTCACATGCACTTGATCAAGGACGTGTTGCACATATCGATTTTGATGCAGCGATATTTTCAAACTTGACACTTGATCATCTTGATTATCATCAAACAATGGAAAACTATTGTGATGCTAAGAATAATCTATTTAGAAAGCTTGGAACCATACCCTCTAAGAAGAAAAATCCAAAGATAGCAATTGTAAATACAGATAGCCCTTGGACCACAAAAATTATTGAGGGATGTAAGACCAAGAAAATTACTTATGGAATAGAAAATAACGCCGATTTACGCGCTTCAAATGTGCGTTTAGGAAAACATGGTACCGAATTGGATCTCATTTATCAGGGCAAAACATACCCATGTCAATGGCCATTAATTGGTAGATTTAATGTTTACAATTGTTTAAGTGCTATGGCTGTTGTCATTTCTAGAGGACTTCCATTAGAAGAGATCGTTGAAAAAATGAGAGGATTCCCTGGAGTTCGAGGTCGTTTACAACTTGTTTCTAATGATTTAAATTTAAAAATTGTTGTCGATTACGCCCATTCAGACGATGCCTTGATGAATATTTTAGAAACACTTACCGAGTTAAAAACAGGAAAAATTATAACTGTTTTTGGCTGTGGAGGGGACCGTGATCGTAGTAAACGTCCTAAAATGGGTTCTGTATGTCAGCAGTATTCTGATTATAGTATTGTGACGTCAGACAATCCGCGTACAGAGGATCCTAAGGCTATATGTGATGCGATTTTGCAGGGATATAAAAGTAAAGAATCAGTTCTTGTTGAAATCGATCGTTATAAGGCGATAGAAAAAGCCATTGGAATGGCTACTGAAAATGATATTATTCTCATTGCAGGTAAAGGTCATGAAACGTATCAGATTTTTTCACATAAAACGATAGAATTTGATGATTGTAAAGTTGCTAATGAAATTTGTGCGAAACTTGCTTTAATTAAATGTGAAAAGTCATGAGAGGTATAATGTTTAGATATTCCTATATCCTATTTTTTCTGCTTTGGATAATTCATGTAGATGGCTCCTCTCAAACGGCATATCAGCAGCGCCAATCTATAACTAAAACATCATTTAATCAGTGGTATCCCCAAAGTAAACCGAATGTACCACCTTTTAAACCGTCATTAATAAAAGAAAAATGCACGATTGTTATAGATCCGGGTCATGGAGGACATGATGTGGGCACACAATCAGTTTCAAAACCCCGTTATCAAGAAAAATCTCTTAACTTGGTAACAGCAAACTTTGTAAAGGGTTTTTTGCAGCAGCTTGGATATAAAGTCATTTTAACGAGACAAACAGATAAATTCATTTCACTCGATAAAAGGGCGCAATTTGCCAATGATCTAAAACCAGATTTATTTGTGAGTATCCACTACAATTCTGCGCCTAGTGCCGAAGCAGAAGGGGTTGAAGTTTTTTTCTATCAATCCAAAGATGATAAAAAACGTGTGTTGCAATCTAAGAAATTGGCACAATCCGTCCTGAAAAATGTTATTGCACATACTAAAGCCAAATCTAGGGGTGTAAAGCAAGGTAATTTTGCTGTTATTAGAGAAACAAAAATGCCTGCAATTCTAATAGAAGGTGGATTTGTTACCAATGATAATGAAATGCAAAAACTGAAAGATCCAGCCTATTTAAAAAAGTTGGCTTGGGGAATTGCTAACGGCGTGGAAGAATTTTGGAATAAGTAAACCTTTACGATTCAATATGATATAAATAGTTGTAAATAGATTGGTAATAAATAGATTGTTCAGAATTCAAAATAAGAGCTTTTTATTTTGGCTTGGCAACCTATAAGCCTCACAAGAAAAGAGGTCTAGAGCTTAACGCAGAGACGGGGAGACAGGGAGGCGCAGAGAGGTTAGGTGAGTTGAATTAGGTAAGATAAAAGCCTAGAGACTCTTCGTTAGCTCGGAGAGCGTCTGTTCAAAGCCCAATGCTGTCAAAAAAAGAAAAAATAGCATAATCGCCTAATTTCTTTTACTGTTACGGTTTCCAATTCTATAACTACACTTATTTTAAGAAAGATTCACTGCGTTAGGCCTGAAGGGCCGGCATGAAATAGCCCAGGTCGCA
>JACDES010000159.1 GCA_013816265.1 Parachlamydiaceae bacterium
ACAAAAAGGACAAAATACCTTGTCTAAAAATGGGGACCACTATAATCGTTGCCTCAGAGTATTCTGTATACTAATGCGTGCAATCTAAAAGCGGTCGCAAGCGACACGTACTCCAAAGGGGGGGGGGCGACCAACTCACATAGCTTACACTTTAACCAACTCCCATAGCTTACACTTTTTTGATATAAATTCTCCCTTACAAAATTTATATTTGTCCTTAAAGGATAATTCTTTGGGTAAATTAACAACTATGTCACAGCTCTCTTACTTTCATCTCTATTTCTTCCATCCTTCATAACATGCTGGAAAAGGACCCCGGCAAGTTTTGTAATTCTCATTTTATAGTGTACTTCTCTATTTTTAGGCAAAGTATTCAAGCGGAATACTCGTACACCCATCTCTGGACATAGCTGATCTGCTAAAAGGCGATATTGGGGATTAGGGTGATCGGTATTTTTTGTAGCATTAAAAATATCTAGATTACTTGATTGGATTGTTTGAAGAATATCAGTTCTTTGTGGGTCTCCCGCGCAATAGCAAGGGAGTCCACCAGGATGTGCTGAATACATAATATTTGTTTTGCTATTATCAATGACATCTTTGGGAATACAATACACAGACATATCTCCACAAACATTTGTTTCATTCAAACGTTGAACTTGTAAGCAGTGTAATTCCTTTAATAAATTCTCTGTGAATAATGAATCCCTAACACCAAAATGTTTCATAATATTCACCCATACAGTCTTTAAAGCATCATCTCCTATGTGTACACTAGCATCTTTAAAAAAGAAATAAAGAGCAGATTCCGCCATATGTTGATTAAAGAAGAGAGCATCCACAGAAAGAAGCTTTTTCCTTAGTGCTCCATCAAAATTCTCTTCACCGAGTTTTGACTTCAGATTTTCATATTCTTTGAGAAAATCAGTTACATTCTGTTTTAATAAAGGAACCTCTGGTATGCGTGCAAATTTAAATAATTTTGTGTCTCTTGTTGGCGAGAATAATCTTACTAAGCATTTAATCATATCGTGTGTCAATGACCAACAGCGGTTTGCACTTGAGGTAAAGACATAATGAGATGCTTCATAAATTCTTTTGATCTCTAAGGCATGTCCTAAAACAATAATTGATGGAGAATAACAGATCTGCGACAAATCGGTAATTTCTAGATGTTCCCCAATCCTTTCCTTAGCGAAATTACCATTTTTGAAGTACTTTTTAATTAAATCAATCCGCGATTGAAGTTCGTTTGTCATTAAACAACTTGTCTGCAAACGTTTTTCATATCTTCTTACATCATTGATAGACATAGGTAAATACTTAATTAAGGCTATTTTCGACTTTATATCTTTAGTAAAGATTTTTGCTCTTTCTAGTCGATCAAATTCCAATTTTGGATTATCTAGCCACGTTCGTTTAATACCTGTCATAACCCTTACTTCCCATTCTAATTTACTTTGCGAAAAAATGGGACTAATCAAAACCTTAGAGGCAAATTTTTCAACCTCTCTGTAAATAAATTCCTCACACGATGAAGGATGCGTATAGACGATAATTGGATAATTTCGTTCGGAATGGATGATATTCATGGTAGTAATGCCAATAAGTTTTTTATTCAATATTAGCAATATATTTAATAAAAATCAATTTTTGATTTATTTTATTAGTTGTTTGTTAAAATACTATATTATAAATATAAATAAATTTGTTTTTGTATGATAATTACTGTAAGTTATCATAATCAAATTAATGTTATTTTGATGGGGTGTATTATGGAACATAATTAATTGAATTTAGGTGGTTTAAGCTATTTATTTACAGAGAGAATCCTTTTCCTGTTATTCATTATATGGAAGCTGATTTGACGCGTCCATTGTATATAGAACACTTGGAAGCATTGAATTATCCTGAAGAAAAATAACCAAACTTTTAACAATGATGAGGAGTCAGGAGCAGAATATCGCCGCTACAGAAGTTTTAGAAAATCTTAAAAAAATCATGGCTCAGATGAAGCGATATATTACTTATTCAAAGGACCATTACAATCGATTAAATGCTGCCAATAAACTTGCAATGACGGAGAGAGATATCTTTTTATCCGCTCAAATTTTACAGGTCCCTTATTAAAATGCTCTGTATCAATAAAGCAGATCTTACCAGATTTGTTAAATGGAATATTATCCGCATATACTGAATCTATCAATCCAACCTCACTCAAAACGATATACAGATGATCTAATGTTTTTTTTGTCATTTTATTTCTGTATGTCTTCTTAGTCTCTTTATGGCTTAAAAGATGCATATCTTCTTCAACTAAAATAAAATACTTAGGATAATAGATTGGTTCAAGAGGTGGCGTGGAATTAATTGGAATTGGATAAATCCATTTTTTAGGAACACGAAATTCTTTAAAATTGTGATGTTCAATGCATTTACGTATGGCTTCGGCTCCTAATATGCGCGATCGCCACGCAATCCATTCTCCCTGCACAGGTTGAATATCTAAAAAAGTTTTAATTATATATCCCTTCAATTTGGGATGGTGTCCTATGACGGCTTTCTGGGGACCTCTTATTATTATATTATTGCTAAAACCGGCTTTTTCCATTGCCTTTTCAGACAATATGGGGCGATTATTTGAAAAAAGTTGATCTAAGTAAGTCTTTGTTGGGTGGTTTATAGGTAAAAAAAAAGGCTCTAATTTTTTCCATTCATCAATAGATATAATGGGGTTATATTCGTAATTTCTTACTGAGGAAATTTCTACTTCTTCGGAATAGGCATATTCTTGTATTGGCAACAAATTAAAAATTAAAAAAAAATACCAAGTAAAAGGGAAAACTTTCTTCAAACTCAATTTTTGCATACTTTCCTAAAGATAAATTCGGTTCTATGGATGTCCTGCAATTCTATAGAGAGTTTGATTTTTTTTAAATATGAACAATAAATTTGATATGAATAACTTAGGTTATTAGTTGTCTATTTTATGATCCCGTTTCTCCTCTTGAGGCTCCTTTTTATCCGTTTTAACTTTATTTTCTTCTTTGAATTTTTTATTTTCTTCTTTAATTTCTTTTGCTGATGCGTCTTTATTTCCTGTTTCTGCAACTTCAGCCTCAGTATAATCGCGTAAATCCTCATCGGTTGTAAAGTCCCATTCTTGTCTATCCTTTGCGGCTTCAGCTGCTTCGGCAGCAGCCTCTTCTGGAGTAAGAGAATATTTTATAAATATAAAATCTTCTTGTTCTTCTCTTGCCCTTTCCAATTCTTCTTTACTTAGTGAGTGCACTAACTCATGAATTTCGGTTTTTTCCACAAACATCACTGCACGTCTTGGTTGCCTGACAAGACGTAAAAAGGTATTTGTTACTAAGAATGTACCCCGGATCGTAAATCCAGTGACCGCATTGAAACTGTCTGCAACAGCTCTAGGAAGTACATTACTTAAATATTCATGAAGAATGGTATCGTTAATACATAGTAGGAGCTCTTTCTCGTTAACGGGAGTTTTACTAAATTTATGCATATTCATCAGAGTGAAAATTAAAAAATATTTTAAATGTATCGATAAAATTTCATTTAAATAGGCAGCATTATTTTTCCGTAGAAGTGTTAAACCAAATAGCTCAGTTTCTAATTCTTGAATTGCTTTGATTAAATCAGAAGTTAGCTTTAATGTTTTGATATCTCCTAGAACAGCTCTAACAATAAAATTTGAAACAGTATAAAATGAATCTTCTTTTAATTTGTCCGCAATAGCTTTTGTAAGATTATTTTTAGGGTCAATAGGAATTTGTGTTGCTGGTATCTTTGAAGCCGCTTTAGGTGGGTTTGAAAAAGAAGCCTTAAATTCTTTCAAAGCCTGTCGGGTCTCACTGTGTTTATTTAAAAAGTTTGTATATTGGAGAAAAGCATTTCCTATTAGATTCGCCGAAACAGGAGCAAAGTAGGAAATACCGACAATCTTTTTTTGATTTGTAATTTCAATAACTTCTGACAACAGGGTTTCGAGAGGAGTCAAGATTCTTTTTCTTTTCGTTGAGAAAAGGTATGGATCCCTTTTATTAAGTCTATTTAATCCCATTTGAATTGCCAGATTCATAAATCCTTTTTTTTCAGTTGAATCTGTCGAGTTTTGATTTTTGGATAAGTCTTTAAAATGACCTACGATAAGGTTTGAATTATAAGCTGAAGTTTGAGTTACAAATTTAATTACGCCTAGTGGAAAATTGCCAACGACACCTAAATCCTTGACACTACCCTCAAATAATGCTCCAACTGTTTGGTGACGTGCCATGCTAGCAGAATAAGAATTCCATGGGCTTTCTCCCCAGAAGGTAATATTACTATTCATAAATTTTAAGCCCAGAAACCCACCCAAAATGCGACCCGCCATGCCTCCGACTTGATTTATTAGAAATGAGCTTGTTGAATCGAGATAAGTGTAAATTTGTTCGCTGTTCATGATGACGATAACAGCGCCAGATGCAATAATCATACCGTAAATCATTCGGGTCTTAAGCGTGGCTTTAGACATAACGGAATAAGTCGTTTTGGCACCAGTATTGACTAGGTGAGCAATTACAAATGGGAGAGCAACAGGTACTATTATTTCGGAAATAGCGCCGATTGCAACTTTTTGGCCTATTGAGGCCCCGACAATTTCGGCCCCTGTTAAGCCGATAGTTTTTACAATAACACATTTTCTAATATTATGCGTTTGCTCATATCCTTTTTTAGTACCCTGCCAAATGTCTTTGATTCGTTGTAAACTCTCCTTGAGAAATCCCACAAAATTTTTAGGCTTTGTGTAATAAAAGATATCGACAGGTCTGTTATAATTGTCTACGTTGTAGAAACCACCGTCAGAAAACATAAATAGTTCCTTTTTATTTCCGTATTTTGGAATATAGCAAGTAATTCAAATAATTTTCAAATTAAAATTTACACGAAAATAAATTGTTTAGTTTGTATTGATTTAGTTAATTAAAGTTGAAATAAATAAAATTTTAGTTTATTATATTGTATTCTAAATTAATAATTATATGAGGATTGCAAAATGGTTAGAATTTCTGGATGTTTCGGAGGTATAGTAGGTGGTGTTGGTGCTGGAGCATTGGCGGTTGTTGTAGCAGCGAGTACCCCTGCAATAATTGGAATTGCAACATTAGGTGTTGCTGTAGGAGCTGCAACAGGAGTAGACATTTCAAAGAAAGCGCGTAAAAAGATTTCAGAATATGTAGGTCTAAAAGTGCGAGATTCCATTAATTCCGCAGAAAATACAACGGATCAATATAAACCTAATTTATTTCAATGGGCAGTTGGTTGGAAACCGACATCAAAAGGGGATATCATTGCTAGACAAGTTGCAAGTGGATTAGAAAAAACACTAGATAATTTTGACAGAATGGTTGTTCCAGATAATACGTTGAATAATATTACCGCGGGCGCCATATCCAAAGGATGTAAAATCAGTGGTTACGAGATTCGTCCGACAGTTGAAAATGCATTGAAAGAAAATGGTGGCGTTTGTTGTCCTTCATTTGTAAGAAAAAAGATTTCTAAATGGACTGAAGAGAGTCTTCTTCCTACCATCACACAAAATTTTGTCGTTGCTCCTATTGAGGATGCAGCTCAAGTAGCTGCTGGTTGTGCTTTTACAGCAACAACTGTCGGATTAGTGGGCTACCGAATATTTAATGCCGTTCGGGGATAGTATCACCCACAAGCAGCCAGGTAGAGCGTTTGTTCTAAGCTCGCTTAATGAAGGCAAAACTATTTGGAGTGCGTGTCGCTTGAGGCTAAGAAAAAATTGATTTAAATCTAGAATTCACTTCGTTAGCTCGGTAGAGCGTCTGTTCAAAGCCCGGAGTGACGTAAGGAAC
>JACDES010000160.1 GCA_013816265.1 Parachlamydiaceae bacterium
GTCTGTTCAAAGCCCGGAGTGACGTAAGGAACTCCGGGAAAAATAAAAAAAGAATTAGAGCTCGGTAGAGCGACTCAAATATGAGATTATTACGTAGAAGTCTTTCAAGGGGCTTTTTGTGTATTATTATTAAGAGTGTTAGTATATCGTCGCATATTTGAGTCGCCCTAGACGGGCTCTATTTATTTTCTATTTACCCGGAGTTCCTTACGTCACTCCGGGCTTTGAACAGACGCTCTATCGAGCTAACGAAGTGAATTCTAGGTATAAATCAATTTTTTCTTAGCCTCAAGCGACCGCACTCCAAAGTTGTGGATGCTTTTGATGCTTAACTAGTTAACACCATGCGTAAGAAGTCCCCTTTCGCTTGTTTTTGGGCTGCATATTTAAAGCATCTCAATAAATTCTTTTTCACTAAGAATCTTTACGCCCAAGGATCTTCCCTTTTCCAACTTCGAACCCGGATCCGACCCCGCAAGAATAAAATCGGTTTTTTTACTTACACTATCAATCACCTTTCCACCACGCTCTTTGATCAAACTCGCTGCTCCCGTCCGTGTATAATTTTCCAAAGTTCCAGTCAATACAAAATTCTTAGCATTAAATGGATGATCCAAGAAAACTTTAACTTCAAACGATTTTGGTGTAACGCCTAACTCAAGAAGTTTTTTCACCTCTTCAATATTTGATGTATTAGAAAAATGTTCAACAACAGATTCAGCGACTTTTTCCCCAACACCATTTATTTCTATTAATTCCTCGTAGGTCATTCTCATCAATTTTCCCATGTCACCAGCTTTTGAAACTAATAATTCCGCTGTTCCAATGCCAACATATTTAATGCCAAGCGCCATTATAAAACGTGCTAAAGAAACATTTTTAGAATTTTCAATACTCGTCAATAGATTTTGAACAGATTTTTCTTTAAATCCTGTCAATTGACTAAGCTGCTGATCTGTTAGCAAATAAATATCAGAAGGTACTCTTACAAATCCTTTTTCAACCAATTGTATAATAACTTTTTCTCCCATATGATCAATGTCCATCGCATTACGACCAGCAAAATACGCAATGCGTCGAGTACGTTGATTTGTACATCCTTCCTCATTTGGACATCTTACCGCGACTTCTCCAGATATTCTTACAACAGGTGTCCCACAATAGGGACAATGATCGGGCATTACCCATGGTTTACTATCTGATGACCTTTTAGTCACATCCACGCTTACAATTTTTGGAATGACGTCACCACCTTTTTCGATCGTGGCAAGGTCTCCAATTCTTATATCTTTTCTTTGAACCTCTTCTTCATTGTGTAGCGATGCTCTTGAGATAGTACTGCCAGCTAAAAAAACAGGTTCAAGCTCTGCAACAGGTGTTAATACACCCGTTCTTCCAACCTGGACTGTAATATCTAATATGCGTGTATTAGATTGTTCTGCTGCAAACTTATATGCAATGGCCCAACGAGGATTTTTCCCTGTCACTCCCAAACGATTCTGTTCTTTAATGTCGTCAAGTTTAATGACAACACCATCGATTTGATATGGTAATGTCATTCTTACTTTTCGTACTTTTTCGGTAAATTCCCATAAATCATCAATCGTATGACACAACGTAGTTAATCCAACTGTAGGAAGTCCAATGGACCGTAAAAATGGAACAATCTGCGACTGCTTAGTTATTTTTCCTGATGATTCATCAGCTATTCCATAAAAAACTACATCCAAGCATCTTCTTGAGACCTCTTTAGGATCTAATAACTTCAATGATCCCGCTGCTGCATTTCGTGGATTAGCCCATTCTAACTCGCCATCAATAATACGTTGTTCATTCAATTGAGTGAAGACTTCGGTCGGCATGAAAACTTCGCCTCTAATTTCCATGAAGTCAGGAATATGTTCTCCAAATAACCTCAATGGCAAAGAAACAATCGTACGTATGTTAGAGGTAACATCATCACCGGCTTTTCCATCGCCACGCGTGACACCACGCTTAAAAATCCCTTTTTCATAAATCGCTGAAATGGCAATTCCATCCATTTTCAATTCTGCTACATATGCAATATCTTTCTTCTCTACAAGCTTATGCATCCGTTTAATATAATCTTCGATTTCTTCTTTTGAATAAGTATTGGATAATGAGAGCATGGGGACGTGATGTTCAACGGTTTTGAATCCATCTGTCAAGCTTTCTCCGACCCTTCTGGAAGGGGATGTAGGATCAACCCATTCAGGATGTTCTTTTTCAATACTTTCTAATTTTTTTAATAAGTGATCGAATTCTTCATCAGAAATAATAGGAGCATGTTCAACATAATAGAGACGATTATGATTCCAAATTTCTTCACATAACTTTTCGTAAGTGTTTTTATCTGTCATAATATTTTAAACCCAAATTTTAGATCGCAGATGTTATAGAAAAAGAAATTACCGCTCCTTGGAGTTATTTTTCAATCCATTTATCTTATCTATTTTAATTAATTCTTCATCAGATTAAAATATCTGTTCTGAAACATGAATTATTTAATCAATAAGGTAAAACATGGTTAAAAATCTTAAAGTTACGAAAAGTTATACATCCACCTCAACAGAAGAACCATTACCGAAAAATCACACTACCAATAACGAGCAATCCGATAAAACACCCCCATCGTTAATTCCGAAGCCTTTAGATATAGATCCCAAAATAGCCGAATGGATGAATTCTCTTACAGAACATCCAATACAAAACTCAAATGTTCCGCCTATTGCCGCTCCGAAAAATAGGTTAATATTTGCTCTAGTCATATCCCCAAATAAAATATCTGTCGAAGTCGTTTCTATAACGATAAAAAAAAATGGTGAAATTTCAAATAATAGCAAGCCAATCAGCTTGAAATCCATACTAGACAATCCATATATAAGAAATCAAAATGAAATAACTCAAGAAGATTGGGATATTATCATTGCACTAAGTACAAATGCCCCAATCTTTTACTACACAGCCATAGAATTGGATTTTCCTACATCAGGAGAATTACTAAAGAAACTAATCGCAACAAACCGTTGCTATATTAAAAACCAGTACAAAACTCCTTTAAGATGGAGTGATCCCAAAACAGGAAGCTTTCAATGGAATCTTATTATTGAAAAAAATGCACAAAAACTTGTATTTGTTATGGATGACAGCGAAGAAAAATTACTAGATTTAGACCCATTCTGCTATTACAATTCAATTAATAACACAATAGGCCTAATTTATTTTCAAGAAGAACAGAACATTGCCAAAAAGCTCTTAAAATCACCTATCATTCCAAATAGCCAAGTTCAGAGTATTCACAAGATGCTCTCAATCAATAATCCAAATCTTGCAAAGTGTATTCCCCTACAAATCAAAGAAACCATTATAAAATGCGATCCGCAACCTATCTTATTATTGGCAGTAAATGATTTTATTACAGAAGATTATTATTTAGATGATTGGAATTTTCGTGACTTTAAAAAGAATTATGATGAGGAAACTGAAACGAGAATCGTAGCTAATATTTTATTCAAATATGGCGATCATACTCTTCAATTTAATGATCGGCAAAAAGGACCTTGGAAAGAGGTCATCAACAAAAAGAATAACGAATTCGTAAAAATATTCCGCAATCTTGAGCTAGAAAATAAATTGTATCACATGATCTATGACCTATCATGGGATGAATGTGAGGATGTGAGTCTTAATCAAGAAACATATGAATATATTTATGAAAGCGACGATGATGATATATTGTCGCAAGCAATCGATATTCTGGAAATAGATGTTCCCTTGTTAAAAAGTAAGGGTTTTATCATTGAATTTGATAAATCATTCCCAGCAACATCTGTCTGCAAAGCTGATGAGTGGTTCTTAGATGCCGGGGAAGATGATGTCAATGTTAAAAATGATTGGTTTGATGTAAAAGTTGGGGTTATTATTGATGGTGAAAAGGTCAATTTATTACCAGCCCTAGCTAAATTACTTAAAACAAATCAACTTCAAGATACCCCTTCAACGCCTGAAGATGAACAAGAACTCATTAGTCTAGCTACCGACGATGGTAAACTCATCCAAGTTTCCAAGAATCGACTCCGTAAATTTGCTGATCACCTTATGCTAGACTTCGCAAATGGCAAAAGTGATGGAAAAAGTTTACGAATCTCTAAATGGAACACCGGATTTTTATCGGAGTTTACTCAAGGGGAAGCTGCTGCTAAAAACCGATGGTTCGGTTCTGATGCTCTCAAAATATTCTCAGAGTCCCTTACCGAAAGCTCTATCTCTGATGAAGTCATTCACCCAAAAGGATTAATGTGTGAATTGCGGCCTTATCAGAATCAAGGTCTTAATTGGATGCAATTCCTTAGGAAATTTGGTCTAAATGGAATATTAGCAGATGATATGGGTCTTGGTAAAACTGTACAGACATTAGCTCATATACTTGTCGAAAAAGAGCAGGGTCGCGCTACTCAACCAACGCTTGTGATAGCTCCTACAACCTTAATGCCAAATTGGTTCAACGAAGCAGCACGCCTAGCACCTTCACTTAAAGTGTTGGTGTTACACGGGAATGAACGAAAGCTCCTTTTCTCCAAAATCACTGAATACGATCTCGTTCTAACTACTTACCCTCTTCTAATGCGTGATAAAGAATTTCTCATTAGTCACCAATTTCATATGCTCATTCTTGACGAGGCACAAATAGTAAAAAACTATAAAACACAAGCATATCAAGTTATACAGCAAATCAAAACAAACCATCGAATTTGTCTTTCAGGAACTCCAATGGAAAACCATTTAGGTGAATTATGGTCACTTTTTCATCTATTACTTCCTGGATTCTTAGGAGACATAAAAACATTTCAAAACATCTACCAAAAGCCTATTGAAAAACAACAAAATGTTGCAAGACGAGATTCTCTTACAAAACGGATCAAGCCATTCATCCTACGTCGAACGAAACAACAAGTAGCTCTTGAATTGCCAGAAAAGACAGAAATAGTGCGAAAGATCGAACTAAAAAGCAAACAAAGAGATTTTTACGAAGCTATTCGATTGCGTGCTCAAAATAAAGTCATGACGGAAATCCAAAAAAAAGGGTTAAACGCTAGCCAAATTGTCGTATTAGATGCCCTGTTGAAATTGCGTCAAGTTTGTTGCGATCCTCGTCTTGTTAAAATGGAAGGCAAGGAATCAATCAATGAATCTGCAAAATTAGAATTTCTCATTGAAATGCTTAACCAAATGGTGGAAGAAAAACGAAAAATACTTATTTTTTCACAGTTTACATCTATGCTTGAACTAATCTCAATAGCTCTTAACGAAAATAATATCCCCTACACAATTCTAACAGGCGAGACAAAAGATCGTAATGCCCCTGTGGTCGAATTTCAAACCGGACCTATCCAGGTAATGTTGATCAGCCTTAAAGCAGGGGGTGTTGGATTGAATCTAACTGCGGCCGACACTGTTATCCATTATGACCCTTGGTGGAATCCGGCTGTAGAAAATCAAGCAACTGATCGGGCTCATCGCATTGGACAAAAGAACGCTGTCTTCGTATATAAATTAATTGTTTCAGGCTCACTTGAAGAAAAGATCATGGAAATGCAAGAACGAAAGAAAGGGCTGATGGCTGCTTTACTAGATGGAAATGCAAAGCTTGATGCAAAACTTTCCATGGAAGACCTGCAAGACATCTTTAAACCTCTTCCAGCTCCTATTTAAAAGTTATCAAAATTTGGCGCTTCATAACAAAGCGAAAGAGGACTTTCGCACTCCGCGCGAATCGCGGGTATATTAAACTAAGTCAATCAAACGGATGAGGAGGTATTAAACATACTAAACCAAAGCCTACCTATGC
>JACDES010000063.1 GCA_013816265.1 Parachlamydiaceae bacterium
ACGCGTAGCTTCAAGCAATATTTATGAACAGATTTTCAATGCTACGCAAAGCGTTTGGAGTGCGAAAGTCCTCTTTCGCTTTGTTATAAAGCGCCATATATGTCAACATTCTAGAATTGACGCACTCCAAAGGGGGCGTTTTCAATAATTTAATCTAATCAAAGGATATCAGGTTTATTCAGAAGAAAATCTGAAAACGGCAGATTGCCGTTTTCAGATACATATTGAAGGGAATTATGGTTTGTTGTCATCGATGATTTCGACTTCTGCTTCTTCGATATCATCCTTACCACCAGAACCACCATGAGGACCACTTTGTTGAGATCCTTGATGTTGTTCTTGATGTTGATGCGCTTGCTCTTGACCACCAGCTTGAGCTCCTTGCTGAGCTTTAGCCATTGCTTCACCAATGTGTTGCATTTCTTTTTCGAGCTCTTCTTTTGCCGCTTTAATGCGAGCTAAATCATTACTTTCAAGAGCTTTTTTGATATTGTCAATTTTAGCTTTAACGTTATCTGCAACTGTACTTGGCACCTTGTCTTTGTACTCATCAAGGGCTTTTTGAGCACGGAATGCAAGAGAATCGGCTTCATTGCGGATTTCAACTTCATCTTTGCGCTTTTTATCTTCATCGGAATGAAGTTCAGCGTCTCTAACCATACGTTTTATTTCTTCTTCATTCAACCCAGATTGAGCTTCGATACGGATTTTTTGTTCCTTACCGCTCGATAGATCTTTCGCAGATACATGAAGAATACCATCGGCATCGATATCAAAGGCAACTTCAATCTGTGGCATTCCACGTGGTGATGGAGGAATATCACTCAAATCAAAGCGACCAACTTCTTTGTTGTCATTGGCCATTTTGCGTTCACCTTGCAATACGCGAATGGTTACAGCAGGTTGATTGTCAGCTGCTGTTGAGAAGATTTGCTTTTTCTGTGTTGGGATTGTTGTATTGCGTTCCACTAGCGGAGTCATGACTCCACCAAGAGTCTCAATACCTAATGTTAATGGGATAACGTCAAGCAATAAGACGTCTTTAACGACACCTGTAAGAACTCCACCCTGGATGGCAGCACCAACGGCAACAACTTCATCAGGATTTACCCCTTTATGCCCTTCTTTACCGAAAATACTCTTTACCATCTCTTGTACTGCTGGCATACGTGTCATACCACCAACGAGAATAACGTCACCGATTGCGTCTTTGTTTAATTTCGCATCTTTTAATGCCTTTAAGCAAGGTTCTTTTGTTCTTTCGATCAAATCATGAGTTAAACTCTCTAATTTTGAACGTGTTAATGTCATCGATAAGTGTTTAGGACCGGTTGCATCCATTGTGATGAATGGCTGGTTAATTTCAGTCGTTTGAACACCTGAAAGCTCGATTTTAGCCTTTTCAGCAGCATCGCGGAGACGTTGTAGAGCCATTTTATCATTTTTCAAATCGATACCATGCTCTTGTTTAAAGGTATCTAATATCCAATGAAGAATCGCATTATCAAAGTCATCACCACCTAAGTGAGTGTCACCATTTGTTGCGAGAACTTCAAAAACGCCGTCGCCGATTTCAAGTATAGAGATATCGAATGTACCGCCACCGAGATCGAATACAGCGATTTTTTTATCAGTATGTTGTTTATCTAAACCATATGCTAATGCAGCAGCTGTTGGTTCAGGAATGATACGTTTTACATCGAGACCTGCGATGCGGCCAGCATCTTTGGTTGATTGACGTTGTGAGTCGTTGAAATAGGCAGGAACTGTAATAACAGCTTCTGTTACTTTTTCACCGAGATAAGCTTCAGCTGTTTCTTTCATTTTGATTAAAACTTGAGCTGCAACTTCTTCTGGAGTTACCATCTTGCCTTGGATTTCGAAGGCAACATCACCATTTGTATTGCTGACGACTTTATAAGGAACAGTTTTGATCTCGTTTAATACTTCGTTGTATTTGCGCCCGATAAAACGTTTTGAAGAAGAGATTGTATTTTCAGGGTTTGTCACAGCTTGACGTTTTGCTGGAATACCCACGATACGTTCAGCACCTTTATATGCGACAACAGAAGGTGTTGTGCGTGAACCTTCGGCAGAGGCAATAACTTTAGGAACGCCGCCTTCCATAATTGATACGCAAGAATTGGTTGTACCCAAGTCAATTCCTATTATATGTCCTTTTTTTGTTTGACTCATAGTCAAAGCTCCTTTTAATTAGTTTATATTTAACATTTATCTGTTTGTTCTTTTTTTATCTTTATCTCGTTTTCGGATGATCCGTTGTCTTTAGGTAGTTCTTTAGCCACTTTGACGCGAGCGGGGCGAATAGTGCGATCACCGACTTTATATCCGCGTACAAATTCTTCAATAATTGTTCCTGCAGGTTTATTTGAAGTCTCAACGACTTCTACAGCTTCATGTAAGTGAGGATCAAATATCGTTCCTAATGAATCAATTGAAGTGACACCATTTTCTGTTAGAATGTCTTTAAATTGCGTTAAGATCATCTGAAAACCAAACGCCCAATTTTTCACTTCATCCGACATATCCTGAGCAAATTTTAATGCATTTTCTAAGTTGTCAAGTGGGTGTAAGAAATCGGAAATAACGCCTTCAACAGCATATTTAACGAGCTCTTGACGCTCTTTTTGCATTCTTTTACGAGCATTATCAGATTCTGCTAATGCGCGCAGATATTTATCTTTATATTCTGATAATTCTTTTTGTAAATTTCTCAATTCCTCATCAGTGATCGTCACTTGTTTTGGATGTGTGGGTGCTGATTCAAAAGCAGATTCTTCTATAATATGTTCCTTATCGGGACCTTCTTCTGGAGGTGTTTCATTATCTTTTTTATGTCTATGAGGCATATATTTTTTAACTCCCTTTAAAAATCGGATGACATCTTTCATTTTTTTCTTTTATCTTCTAACAACATTGTCTGCGATAGACCAATCATTTGGTGCTTATCTTTTTCTAGGTATGCAGAACTTTTTTGTGGTTGACGGAACGTGATCTTATATTTATACACATTTTTTGTAAGAACCTCGCTGACGGATTCTGAAAAGGATCGCAGATAATTAAACAATATACGATACGGTATCCGTGTTGGACCTAGAATACCGATAGCTCCTACAGGATTACGTCCAATATGATATGGAATCGAAACAACAGAACAATTAGGAACAGTCGTTGAATAGCTTTTCAGATCATCGCCAACCCAAAATTTTAATTTATCTAAGGCCACACATTCGCGGAGAATAAGGCGCATGCTATGGGCATTTTCGAAAAGTGAAAGACTGCTAGATAAAATTGTTGCGTCTTGAAAATCGGGATAATGCAAAAGTTTTGAGAAGCCCGTTCGGTAAATTTCCTCGTCGATAAAGTTGGTGTATCCGACGATATAACGTATCATGAGCTCATTGTAAAAAGATTGAGCGAGCATTTCTTCTTCTGGATCAAGTTGATCTGGTTTGTTAATACCTGTTAATCGCCAATGGAAATAGGATTCGATTCGTTTTGTAGTGAAGGAGGAAAGTTTATTCTGAGTTTGTAATATTTCAGTTTTGATGAGGCCAAAATCGGTGATGAGAACACATAAACAACGGTTTGAATCTAACGGGATCAATTTCAAATCGATGATAAAATCTTGATCAAAGCGTGGGGCCGACATAAAAATCGCGCAATTCGTCGCATTGCTCAATATTTCAGCGCTTTCTTGAAGCATATTAGCGATTTCGCGGGATTCAAACTGGCGAATTGATTTAAATGGGTCGTTAGGAATTTCTTTGTGATCGGTATCGATGTAGGCAGAGGCATAGAAGCGAAAAGCTAAATCGGTAGGAATGCGGCCACCCGAAGCATGAGGTTGTGAGAGAAATCCTTCTTCTTCTAAGTTAGCAAAATAATTACGGATTGTTGCAGAACTCAATTCCCCAAATTCAATTTCTTTTAGGGTATTGGATCCAACAGGACGTCCGGTTTTGATGTAATATTCAACGAGTCCGAGTAGAACTTTTTTTTCTCGATCTTGTTTTCCCATTCTTTTTATTGGAATGGATTTTGGTAGTTTCACTCTCTATCTCCTTCAATTATACATTTATTATAATGAAGAAGGAAAAATTTAGTCAACAAATTTAGCACTCAATCGACTAGATTGCTATTTTCTCACGGTCGCAACCCTTAATTGGCTTGATCAGCCCCTAAAATAAGAGGTAAAATATCAACGATGGAAGGTGACCAATCGATCCCTTTTTGATAAACCATACCCGTTGCTAAATAACAAGAGATAATTGCTTTTTTATGATGTTCCGGAATTTCATCTAATAGTGCTTGCGAGAATTTCTCTCTTAACGTTGGAAGACAATAGGAAAGAAAACATTTAATCATTGGATCGTTAAAATGATGGGGAAGTGGAATTAAATCTAAATAATCGAGCATTTGATATGTATATTGGTTAATTTTCTCTGAAATTTTTTCAGAAATAGCTGTCAAAAATTGGCCTGTTTCGCGATGAGTTCTAAGGAGTAATTGGGCTTCATTATCAGCACATTGCTTTAAACGTTCTAATATTTCCTCAACAAGGACTGCTTTATTTTCAATAAATGTTCTTTCATCAATCGCTAATCCACAAAGAACTTCAAAAGAAGAGCAAATCACCCCTGTTTTATTTGCGGAGCTATCTTTTATGATTAGAACCCCTTTCTCTTCCAAATAGCGTCTTGCGGCTGGGGTTAAATAAAGATTTGCTCCTTCGACAATTGCTTTTGAAGACGGACGACCTAGTTCATCCAAAAATTCTTTTACGTTTGTTTCATTAAGTGTTCGTGGACGTCCTCCGGCTGGAATAAAAATGTCTGCTTTTGCATTGTTAATATTGGAGCGAAGCAAATGGTTTGTTTCGCTTCCCGACAGCCAAGCTTCGACAAGTTTTCCATTTATATTTTTCCAGCAAAGCGTTTCTTGCACATATGGAGTTGGGAATCTTTTTGTTTCTTTATCAACCAAAAAACTGCCTTGTGAAAGTTTATTAGGCGGATAATTTCTTATTCCCTTGGAAGCATAAAAAAGATCTTTAATAACGTTTAGATCGAGACCATTTTCATCATAAATAGTCCCTGTCACATCCGTTAAAGCAATAACTTTAGCTGTTTTAGGAAAATATTTATATAGATTTAATAGTTGATTACCTGCGACATCCCCATCGGGGCCACCAGACATTTTAATTGTAAAAACATCTTTCTCTGGATTTATTCCCAAGTATTCCAAGACATTGCGCATGTACACATTTATTCCCAGAGATGTGACCCCATATTCCTTATGATTAATTCCAGCAATTGGTTTACTCGAGATAAAGGCAGCGCCTGGTTTATAGTGATATTTTTTACTATATTCGGCAATCCATTGAATCATGAAATCATGCATGTTTTCATCTGGGCCCAAATAAAGGTATTCAGGTCGTTTCCAATAGTCGATGATATGACGAGCGCGTATTTTACCATCGGGATCGCAGTTAACTAATGTGATAAGGCTTTCGACAAAAGATCTTTGAGCTTGATAGAGATATTCAATTTTTTGTTCTTTACGGAAGGTATTAAGTTTGCTTTCGATGACGTGTGAGTTGATCTTAGCACGTTCCATTTCTTTGTGAAAAATTTGAGATTCGGAATCGATTTGTGCAAAAGGTTTGATAAAAATAACGCCTTTAGCTCCGCCCTCAGGTATATCTTTATTCTTCTTATGTTGTGTCCATGCTAGATTATAACATTCTGTAAAAATATTATTTCGCTCAATTACCATCTGTTCGATTTGTTCGGGATAGACTGTTCGGAGGCCTCCACGAGAGAGGTCTTTAAATCTTATGTGAAAAGCAAAGAAATGCATTCCGCGGATAAAGAAAATGGCATAGGGCATCTCAGGAAATTTGCGAGTACGGTCAAAAGGGAGCTCGTCTAAATATTTTGGATCGAGACGAAAACTCAAAGCTGTATAATTGAGTCGGTAGAAGTTTGTTTTCAAGGTATGAATGATAAAATTCATCCCTTGTTTCAAAATATTTTTACGGCGCGTGTCATTTTCTTCGTGGCCTGTATCTAATTGTGAGACCTCTTCGATGAATTGATCTTTTATTTCTATGAATTTATCTAAGTTGACGTTATTGGGATCGAGTTTAAATTTGAAGGCTTGGCATAACTGTAATGTAAGTTCTGGGTGACGGCATAAGGCTTCTTCAATATTTTCTATTGTGTAAAGATTGAGATCTATATGGACGAGGGCTTGGTGGATAAAGTTAACCATTGCTCGCAATAGGTTACCCATATTACCTGAGACAATCCCTTTTGTTACAAGGTGTTCATTGATAGCATCTGCTGTATCGAAGTATTTAACTGTTGCGAGTTCTCGCAGAAAATCGGGAATGTCGGCCACATCCCAAACGGCCTGTCCATTGCTACCATGAAGGCTTAATGCCATCACAAGGATGCTATTAGGACTATAAGGATCGGTATAGGTAGCATTCACGCGAGTCATTGTGAGGCCATGACGACGGACAACTTTCGCGAGGCGATATAAGAAGTGATGCTTAGGGGTATTTCGCCATGCTAAAACGATATTCATCGAAGGTTCTTTTTTTTCTGCCCAGTTATCGACATATCTCACTTCGTATTGACAATGATCTCGAGTCTGAGCCCTGTAGAGCATGTGAAGAGCTAATGCTAAACGCTCTGGTGAGAGAGAATTAAGGAAACGGACGCTCATTTTGTTGATAAGATGTTCAAATTCTTCGTCTAATATTTCAGAGTTTTCTTGTTTTAACAGCTGTTTGAGTTGATTTTTTAGTTCAGGAGGGTAGGCTTTTTCGGGCAATTCAAGGGCTTCCGTGAAATCGATGGTTGCGATACGGAGGGGTGCATTTATTCCTGGGAATGGAGCAGGTTTTGTAGAGACGTATGCTTGATAGTTTTTTATCCCGTAGAGAGCGTACCCATGGAGGATACGGAGATCGGCATCGGGACTATCGAGGCATATGACAATTGCTGCGCTTTTTAGGTTGATTGTACAAAAATAATCTTGAAGATCGAAGCCGGCGAGGCTATGAGTGACTAAGATAAGGTTTTCAGGGCTTACTTCTTCAAAAAATGCTGGAGGCATCGCGGCTTCAAGCCAAGTATAGTATTCTTGGAATTTCATGCTTTCGAGGTGAATGGCATGTGCCAGAGCGTTTGGAGTAGGTAAGTTCGGTTGGGATTTAGTCATTTTTTCCTTGGACAATTTAGAATAATTTAATACTTTTTCAAAACTTCAAACGGATTAAACACAAAGACACGAAGACACAAAGAGGGGCGCTACCTTCGATCTTCACTTTTCATATCTTCGTGTCTTTGTGTTGAATTTATCTAAGCTCATTCTGCTGTTAAAGTATCTGTTGTAAAACAAATTGTTTTAAAATGCCAGTTTTGAAAGAAGTCTATCCAATCAGTCTTATGTTATAAAAATGCAAAAAAAATAATAGTGCAAATCGCTTAAGATAAAGTGGCTTTTTTTTGTTTAAATTTTAATCTAAATACGTTAATATATTAAAAATTTAATATAAAAAAATTAATAATATAAATAATAAAATTAGTGAAATCAAAAAAAGTGAAGTAGGTTTTATTTACGATTTAGCAAAAATAATAACAATTTGCGTGTTGATTATTTTCAGCTGTTTTGTGATGCATCGATTTGTCTATACCAAATTACAATCGATCAACGTACAAGGGTTTATGCATAGGTTTAGGAAACAAAATAAGGGTTTATAAAGATTGTTTATTTCTTTACGGTTCTATTTATCTTAAGGAAAGCTCCTTGCGTTAGGCCTGAAGGGCCGGCATGAAATAGCCCAGGTCGCAGCAAAGCGGAGGCCTGGGTGTAATTAAAAAAAAATAATCGAGTCCTGAAAGGACGGCATAAATCAGATACGTATCATATGCCGTCCTTTCAGGACTCAATAGTTTGTTTGTATTGACCCAGGCCTCCGCTTTGCTGCGACCTGGGCTATTTCATGCCGGCCCTTCAGGCCCAACAAAGGGTGCTTTCTTTAGAAAAAATTGTGGATAAAGATATGTAACAAAAATTAGGCGATTCTAACATTATTTTCTTATTTTGACAGCATTGAGCTTTGAACAGACGCTCTACGAGCTAACAAAGGCGCGATTGAAACATTTTTTGTTGATGTGTTTGTCTGTGCATTACTTTTTATGTAAAGCCCTCAGGCATTACTTACAAACGCTATATTATTTTATATCGACCTTTTAGAACTAATGCAGGGATCATTTAGAGAAGATGTTAAATTAATGAAAAGACAAGTAAATTAAAGTAATAGATAAATATACGAATTAAATTTAAATAAAAATTATAAAGGATATAAGAATGCAACCAGTAGTAACAAACAATTCATCGAATACACACGCTTCAATTTTGAGTCCTTCTGATGCTGTATTAACGCATATTTTGTCTTTTTTACCACCAAAATCCACTGGACATATATTAACTACGTGTTCGGAACTCAGATCAAGAATTTTTCAAAATGAAACGGTATGGAAAAATAATGCAGCTCAAATGAAGATTCCAAGGCAAATCAGTCATCTATCTTGGAAAAAGACAGTCCTTCTCGATGCCTTTTGGGAAAGAGGAATTTTAAAAGTGACCAACGTAAAATTACAAGTTAATACCCCTCCAAATGTGCCACAATTAGGCGAGGAAGGCCCAAAAAAGGTTTTCCATTTTTATAATAGTAAGGCCATTGAAACTCATGATTTAAATGCAATTGATGGTAATAAGAATGGTAATGACAAAAACACAGCCAACTCTTCTTATCGGGTCGTCGAACAAAATAACCAGAGTAGCACGATATGGTTTAATGATGGCGATAAGGTTTTGGGAGTAGAACCATTTTCTAGGGGGGAAATTGTAAAGGGTATAAAAATTACCGTTTATGATAAAGATGGAAAAATTGAGCGCAGTTTCCAAATAAGATCTTATGACACGCAATTCGATGCTATCAGAATAAAAAGAAACACCCTTTTTCTTTATTATTTCTGGAAAAAAGAAACTAATCATCATCAATTAAATATGTATTTTACCCCTATTCCTAATGATCAAGATGAAGTCTTTTTGTCAGATTTAACCTGTTTACGAGGTTGGTGTTATACCGAGTCTCCCACTGATGTCACAATTTTTAAAATGAGTAAAATTTTTAGATATAATTTAGACGAGCAAAGAAAGGGGCCACTAAAATTAGAAGATCTAGAGCGAATTCCTTTTCCGTTTACAAATCAAGGCAATGGATTATTCCCCCCGGCAGATATAAGCGATCCTTTAAAGTCGCTCCAGAGAATTATGGTTCATGATGTTATCGTATTTCTTGGGATGGATGGGCTTTTTGGAAAAGATGCAAAAGCTGTTCGACAATTATGGAAACACCCTAATTTTGATATTGATTTTGATCATTTGATTCCTTCAAATGATGGATCGCATATTTTTGCAATCGCACAAAATAACCCTAAAGATCCTGAAAAAAATGGATATCTAATGATCTTTAATGCTTTGAGTGGAAGACAAATTGGAATGATAAAAATTGATGACAGCAACAAAGACTATAGAAAAATAATGCTTAGTTATAATTCAGTAGGATATGTAAATAAAAATGGCGATTTTGTTTTTAAAGAATTTTCCTTTCCGCCAGAAATGGTGATAGAAAAAGGAAATAGGTCCATTGAGGATCCAGCGTCGACCTTAATTGAAAATAATGAACCGACTTCAGAAGAAAATAAAGCAAGCAAACCAACAACATTTGTTGGGGAATCTAAAAAAATAAAGATAATCACACCAAAAAATTCAATCTTTAGTCTTGTTAAGAGAATCGCTAAATGGGGATTGGCCGCATTTACTGTTTTTGCATTAATCAGAACGATCTATTTATTTAAAGCAGATCCAAAATTCAGACTAATAAAATAATTTTATTAATAAATTTGATGAAGAGTTAAAATGATAGAAAAAACTAATCAAGTTGTTTCAAATACAAATCAGAATTTTGCAGCATCTTCCTTTTCGAAGCCATCTGCCTCTGTTCTTGCGCACATATTTTCTTATTCATTACCAATTGATATTTGCAGCATGATCAATTCATGTTCTAAGTTAAGGGTGCGAATATTTAATAATGAGAAAATTTGGCAAAATTTTGCAGTACAACAGAAAATTCCAAGAATGATTGATTCTATATCATGTAGAGAGCTCTTTCTTCAAGTGATGCGATTGGAACAACCATGGAAGAGAAATAAATTCAAGAAGACTGAAATTAAAGCAGGTAACACCCAAACAATCTGTCAGCTTGATTCTAAAGGAATGTATCACTCATGCAGGTTGATTGAAATTGAAAGTTTCGATGTTAATAATAAAAAAGTCATTGTACGAGTCGATTTAGAAAATGATTCGTTAAGAGGCAAATTGAAATATTTTAATGGCGATAAGGGGATTGCATCAAGGTTTCTTGGAGGCGATGAAAAAGATATTGAATTGGCTGTTTTTGATAAAAATACAAAGATAACAAATAAAATAATAATTAAAAATTGTTTGTCTGAGCCCGACTCTCTAATGATCATTAAAGATACTATTTTCTTTCAAATTGAGTATGATAATCGGAAAAGGAAAGTTTTTTATTTTTATGAAATACCGACCGTTAAAGACGTCACGATTGATTTGAGTGAAATAAAAGCTATAGAAGGCTTCCGCTACACTATTCAGGAATCGGGAACCTATATATATCAAGAGAAACACATTCAAATTTATAGCTTTGAAAAATTGAATCGAGAAGGCAATAGATGTTTTCAAATAGATCTACCGACCAAAATCTATAATCAAGAATTTTCAACATACACAAATTATCTGTTAATTCAAAATGTGTTGGTTACCATTAATGGTAAGCGAATTACTGGATATGATTTTAAAAATCCTGGTTCAGAGTCTCCTGAGTTGTGGAGTGTTACTTGCAAAAAAGAGATTTATAAAGCAGTTCAAGCTGTTGATGGTTCACCACTATTTGCTATTACGACAAATTTTGATAAATACGATATTTATAATGTATTGACAGGAAAACAAATTGGCCTGGTGGCAATGCAAGAACCTGGAGAAATCGTTACTGTGAGTTGTGTACATTATTTAACACGCAATTCATTTAGTCATCATAAAAATGCCTATGGCTTATTCATTGTAAAAGAATTTGAAGAGTTTGCTTACCCAGTCATACCTATCTTAGAAGAAGAACCGTTGCCATTGCCGGATAATAAAATAGTTGAAGAAGAGAATCCTATCAAAACAGAACAAGAAGAAGTTTTGGTTTTAGTAGATGGATTAGAAAAAAATGTTGTAAAAGCGCCTTCAAAAGAGACAGAAGTATCGCTTGTTGTTATTCAAAGCTTAGAAGATCCACCACAGGCTTTAGAACAGCCTGCTGATATAATAGAACAATCTACAGATACCCTAGAAGAATCTGCAAATGTTTTAGAACAGCCTGCTGATATAATAGAACAATCTACAGATACCCTAGAAGAATCTGCAAATGTTTTAGAACAGCCTAAAATAAATAATAAAATTAGTAAAATTAAAAAAAGCAAAGTAGGTTTAATTTACGATTTAGCAAAAATAACAGCAATTTACGCGTTGATTATTTTTAGCTGTTTTGTGATGCATCGATTTGTTTATGCCAAATTACAATCGATCAGCGTACAAGGGTTTATCAATCGTTTTTGGAAACGGAATAAGAGTTTATAAGGATTTTGGGTTGAATGCGATAGTTGAAAAGAAGCTTTGGAGTTCGTGTTGCTTGCGACTAAGAAAAAAATGATTAATAATAAAAAAGCGACGTTATTAGATCGATACCATGTTTGCGTTTTGCTATACCCCCGGATGGGGGTTATGGCCTGATAGCCCAGGGTAAGCAGTGCGTAACCCTGGGATTAAAATAATTAAAGTATTGCACTCCAGAAAGGGGTGCCGGCATAAAGTGAGCCTAAATAGGTTGAAATAATATTTACAACAATTTTGCCGGCACCCCTTTCTGGGGTGCAATACCTTAATTATTTTACCCAGTGTTGCGCTTCACTTACACTGGGCTATCAGGCCATTACCCCCATCCGGGGGTAAAACAAGAGCAACTAATGAACATTTAAGAAAAGTATTTTTATATGGATTTCAATTTTTTCTTAGCCTCAAGCGACACGAACCCCAAGGCTTCTTTTCATCTACCGCATTCAACCAAAGAATTAAAAAAATAGATAATAACTTGCTTAAATTTTAATAAAAATTTTAGAGGAAATAAGAATGCAACCGCAAGTAACAGACAACACAGCCCTTATGCACGCCTCAATTTTGAGCCCTTCTGATGCCGTTTTTGGGCAGATTATGTCTTATTTGCCACCAAAAGCCTCTGGTCAGGTATTAATAACGTGTTCTGAGCTTAGATCGAGAATATTACAAAATGAAACGATATGGCGAAATTATGCCCTTCATATGAAGATTTCAAGGCCATTCCATAATTTTTCATGGCGAAAAACTGTGTTTATTGATTCATTTTGGGAAAAGGGTGTTTTAAAAGAGACGAAAGTTAAATTACAAGTTAATACACCGACAAGTATTCCGCAACTATGTGAAGAGGGTCCTAAAAGGGTTTTTCATTTTTATAACGGAAACGCAATTGAATCTCATGATTTGAATGTTAATCCAGGTGAAAATGTGAATAACAAAACGAAAGCCCATTTTCATCAAGTTCTCGAAGCAAATAATAAGGGTAATACAATATGTTTTAATGATGGCGAAAAAGTCTTAGGCGTTGAGATTATGCCTGATTTAGTTCATGGAACTAAAACCGCAAAATTAAAGATAGCGGTTTATGATAGAAATGGGAAAATAGAACAAAGCCTCACAGTATCACCGTGCGTAGAATTAGATGCGATCAGAATAATGAAAAATATACTTATTTTGCATCGAAAAATGGGTGATCATTGGTCAACTCTATTGTTACATCCATTATCGAAAGATTTAGTTAAAATTAAAGCCAAAGAATTCAGTTGTCAAGTAAGTCGTTCTCATACTGTATCCCCAACGCATATTACCCTATTTAGAAAGACCAAAGTTTATAAATACAACCTCGATGAGCAAAGAATAGGGCCGTTAAAACCGAAAGATTTGGAGTTGATCCCTATTTCTTTTAAAAAAGAAGATATCCCTTTGACGACTAGACAACGGTTGATCGTGCAAGATAGGATCATATTTCTTGGAGATCGAGGGCTTTTTATAAAAGATTTAAGGACCGGCGAAAATTTAGCGGATCCCAATTTCAATAGTAATTTTGATTATAAGAATAAGAATACTGATTATTTGATTCCTTCAAACGATGGATCGCATATTTTTGGAATAGTACACAATAATCCTAAAGATCCTGAGAAAAATGGATTATTAATCTTTAATGCTTTGAATGGAAAGCAAATTAGAAAGGTAGAAATATCTGATAGCAATAAAGATTATGCCAATATGAAGCTCAGTTATAGTTCTATCGGATATCTTGATAAATATGGCGATTTTGTTTTCAAAGAATTTACTTTACCTCCAGAACTTGTGATAGTAAAAGGCGATAAAGTCGTAGAAGAACCTACGCTACCATTAATAGAAGAGAGTGAAATTTCTCCTGTAGAACCTTTAGAAATAATAGAAATGAATCCAATAGAAACTATAGAAACTCAGCCAACAAAAATTGTTGAGAATCATAAAAAAATAAAACAACTTACATTAAAAAGTACATTTTTAAATAATATTAAGAAAATAGCTAAATGGGGATTGTTAGCATTTGCTTTTTTTGCTATTATAAAAGCATTATATATTCTAAAAACAGATCAAAAGTTTAGATTAATAAAATAATTGCACAATAAAAATTTGATAAGGGATTAAAATGTCAGTACAAAATAGTCAAGTGGTTCAAGTAGTGCCAACGGTAGATCAGAATGTTGGTGCTCCTTCTTTTTCAAAACCCTCTGATGATATTCTCGCCCATATATTTTCCTATACAAGACCGAAAGATGTGGAGAATATGATCCTTACTTATTCCACATTAAGGGTGAGAATCTTAAACAATGATAAGATTTGGCAAAATATTGCAGTGCAAATGAAAATTCCGAAATTTCTTGATTCTTTATCTTGGCGACAAATTGTCCTTGTGGACCAGCCTTGGCAAAGAAATGTACCTAAGAAGACTCAAATCAAGCTAAATCGACTCCTACACGAACGAGTATGTCATGAAAATCCTCAAGGTATTTATCATCTTGTTAATTCCGCAGGTGTTGTTAGCGTTGATGTTAAAAAAAATAAAGTAATTTCGACTGTTACTAAAACTGGTGAATTAGGGGATTATTCAATCAGATATTTTAATGGGACTCAAGGAGTAGCTTCAAGCATTGTTACCATTGGATTAAAGAGAGGTAAATTTAATACATTGAAATTAGCTATTTTTGACAAGAATTTGAACATTTCTCAAAGAATAAATATATCACAATGTCCCTCTCCCTCATTTGTTAAGATAGTCAAAAATATTATTTTCTTTGAATGTAATAATATTTATTATTTTTATGAAATTCCAAAGATTACAACGCAATATATTGATATTAAATTAAGTGATTTAAAGGCTATAAAAGGATTTTCCTATTCTATTAATGAATCACAAATCAATATTTATCAGGAAAATCACATTCAAATTTACAGTTTCGATAGATTAAACGCGGATGGTCTTAGATATTTTCAAAGAAATTTGCCAAATAACATACAGTTTAATGACATACTATTGATTCAAAATGTATTGATCCTTATGACTTCAACTCAAGTCTCAGGATATGATTTTAACGAAAATAATGCACAACCACCTGTTTTATGGAATTTTCCACATAGTTCAGATGGTGTTGTTTTAAACTTAAGGTCACCCATAGATAATTCTCCGATATTTGCTATTAAATCCATTGTTAGCACATTGATTTTTAATGTCTTTAGTGGAAAAAATATTGGTAAAGTTGAAGAGATATTAAACAATCAAGTGTTAGATGTTTTGTTTTTAAAACATAATTCTTATAATTTTGTTAATTATTCATCTGAGTGGTTTAATACTCAAGAATTTCAACCATATCCATATCCAGTTTTACAACCAGTAGAACCATTACCTTTAGAAGAGTCCGAACCTCTTAAGGAAGTTCCCCAATTGGATGAAAAAACAATTGTTGAAAATGAGAAAGCCCAGGTCAATAAGCTCAAAGCAAGTTTAGAGAAGTTAAAAGCAGAGGTCGATAAAGATAAAGCTTTTATCTTGAGCGAAAAAGCACGAATGGAGAAGGAAAAAGCTGAAATTCAAAAAGCTAAACTTCAGACTGTATATGACAAATCTATCGTTGGTAGCGAAAAAACTCGGTTGGAAAAAGAAAAAGCTGAGGTTAATAAGAACAAAGCCAGTTTAGTAAAGCAGAAAGCAGAGATTGAAAAGGTCAAATTACAGACGACGTATGACAAAGCCTTTGTTGATAGCTATCAAAAAGCACAGATGAAAAATTTCAATGCTAAGATTGAAATTTCTAATATTCAAACTGAAATGGAACAACTTAAATTAGAAAAGATCAAATTACGAGCTGAAAAAGAAAAAATGAAAAGAGAAATTCGGGCTGAAAAGCATGCTCGGATAGATCCTCTGTTTTCTGAGAAAGATCTTGATTTGGAGACCAGTTTAACTAAAGAACAAGAGCCTGAGTTGGATGGAAATAGTGGAACACCAGAACTATCATTTGATCTAGAAGCAGATAATATAACCGAAGACGGTGTAGAAGATGTCGTTGATAGAGATGGTGTAAATGAAGATAATGAATGTGAAATATTAGAAACTCTAAACCAGCACGACGAGGCTTTAAATCAATCTAAAGCTAATTTGACAGCCGCTCTGGGCTTGAATTCTTCAAGTTACGCTCTACAAAATGCAAAATTGAATTATAGATTTTTGCAAATTAAAAAAAATAAAGAAAGTTTCATTTATGATTTAGCAAAAAGAACGGCAATTTACACATTACTGATTTTCAGTTGTTTTATGGTTCATCGCTTTGTTTCTACAAAACTACAATTGACAAATGTCCAAGCATACATACGAAGGTTTTTGGAAAAAAATAAAGTAAAATTATAGAAATTAGTTGTGGCTTGAAATGATTGTAGCAAAAACGAAAGCGAAAGAGGACTGTCGCGCTCCAAACGTAAGCGTCAAATCTAGACATATTGACAAATACGGCGCTTCATAACAAAGCGAAAGAGGACTTTCGCACTCCAAACGCTTTGCGTAGCTTTGGAAATTTGTAGTATAAATATTTCTTAGAGCGACGCGTAGCGTTTGGAGTGCGAAAGTCCTCTTTCGCTTTGTTATAAAACGCCATATTTGTCTACATGCCTATATTTGACGCTTACCTCAAAACGCTTCGCGATTCATGCAGAAAAGCTATTTTCAAGGCTACGCGTAGCGTTTGGAGTGCGAAAGTCCTCTTTCGCTTTCGTTGTAGGGCTGCTCACTTATTTGTCTCAGATTCCTAAGGGCATTTGTAATAAAGAATAGATGTATTAAAAATAACAATTATTAAGGATATAAATATGCAGCCACAAGTAACAAGCGATTCATTCAATATGCGCACCTCAATTTTGAGCCCTTCGGATGCCGTGATTGGTCACATCATGTCTTTTTTACCACCAAAAGCGGTTGGTAAAATATTAAGCACATGTTCTGAGCTTAGAGCACGAATGTTACCAAATGAAACGATATGGCGAAATATTGCTACTCAAATGAAGATTCCAAGACAAATCAGTCAATTATCCTGGAAAGAAACAGTCCTTCTAGATTCTTTTTGGGTGTGGGGGAGTGTTTTCAAAGAGACAAAAATAAAATTACAGGTTAACACACCTCCAAATGTGCCACAACTTTGTGAGGAAGGTCCAAAAAGAGTTTTTCATTTTTATAATAAAAATGCAGTTGAATCGCATGATCTAAATAGGGTTGTGGACAATAAAGCTGATAATAATGAAAAAATGACACAACTTTTTTATAGTCTTGTTGATCAACCGAAAAAGGATCAAGCTAATACGGTATATTTTAATGATGGTGATAAAGTCATAAATGTTGGACTTGGTTTCTTAAGCCAGACAAATATGAATGGTGAAAAAGAGAATACAACCCAGATAGGTATTTGTGATAAGAGTGGGAAAATTGAGCGCAGTTTCAAAATATTAAACTGTCTTCCGATAAGTATGATCAAAATAAGAAGAAATACTATTTTTCTTTGTGTTACTGATAGTAAATATCCAGTTTATCCAGACTATTATTTTCATGAACTGCCGAAAGATCTAACTGAAATCACATTTGCAAATTTTACCTGTATTCGAGGCTCGTGCTATTTAGAGTCTCAAACACATATAACAATCTTTCAACAAAAAAAAACTTATGTTTACGACCTTGATGAGCAAAGAAAAAGCAAACTTGAACTGAAAGATTTAGCTCAGATTCCATTTCCATCAAAAACAACAGATGGCTGGTATACGATGGCACACCAAAAACTTATTGTTAATGATGTTATGGTATGTTTGGGAGTATTTTCGGGACTTTTTGGATTTGACTTAAAGACCCATAAGGTTATTTGGAGAAATGAATTTTTTCTTAAAGAGAATACTCCAAAGTTAATTCCTTCAAATGACGGATCTCATATTTTTGCAATAGCACGAGATAGTAAAGAAGATCCGGATAAAAAAGGATTACTATTTATATTGAATGCCTTGACTGGTAAAGATATTGGAATGAAACAAATCGATGATATTAATGAAACAGATAAAACAATTATACTCAGTTATAACTCAATCGGATATCTCGATAAAAATGGCAATTTTGTCTTCAAAGAATTTTCCTTACCTCCCGATATTGTGATAGATAAGGATAATAGATCCATAGAGGAGCCTGAGGCACCATCTACAATTGAAAATCAAGAAATGACTCTAGTAGATCCTCAAATGAGTCAAAAACAAAATATTGTTCAAAAACATAAAAAAATTAAAAAGATTACTCCAAAAAGTACATTTTTTAATAATATTAAGAATATAGCTAAATGGGGACTGTTAGCATTTACTGTTTTTGCTATTATAAAAGCATTATATATTCTTAAAAAAGATCAAAAGTTTAGATTAATAAAATAATTGCACAATAAAAGTTTGATAAGGGATTAAAATGTCAGTACAAAATAGTCAAGTTGTTCAAGTTGTACCAATGGTAGATCAGAATGTTGGTGCTCCTTCCTTTTCAATACCCTCAGATGATATTCTCGCCCATATATTTTCCTATACAAGACCGAAAGATGTGGAGAATATGATCCGTTCTTACTCCACATTAAGGGTTCGAATCTTAAACAATGATAAGATTTGGCAAAATATTGCAGTGCAAATGAAAATTCCGAAATTTCTTGATTCATTATCTTGGCGACAAATTGTCCTTGTGGACCAGCCTTGGCAAAGAAATGTACCTAAGAAGGCTCAAATCAAGCTAAATAGACTTTTACACGAACGAGTATGTCATGAAAATCCGCAAGGTATTTATCATCTAGTTAATTCGACAGGAGTTGTTAGCGTTGATGTTAAAAAAAATAAAGTAATTTCGACTGTAACTAAAAAGGGTGAATTAGAGAATTATTCTATCAGATATTTTGATGGGACTCAAGGAGTTGCTTCAAGCATTGTTACCGTTGGATTAAAGAATGGTAAAGTCGAACTTTTGAGCTTAGCTATTTTTGACAAGATTTTGAAAATTACTAAAATAATAATGATTTCAGCATGCCCTTCTCCCAGATTTGTTAAGATAATCAAAAATATTATTTTCTTTGAGTGTAATAATATTTATTATTTTTATGAAGTTCCAATGAATTCCACGAGAAATATTAATATTAGTTTAAATGATTTAAAAGCAATAAAAGGATTTTCTTATTCGATTCATGAATCACAAATCAATATTTATCAGGAAAATCACATTCAAATTTACAGTTTCGATAGATTAAACGCGGAAGGTCTTAGATATTTTCAAAGAAATTTGCCAAATAACATACAATTCAAAGACATGCTTTTGATTCAAAATGTTTTGATCCTTGCTACTCCAACTCAAATTACAGGATATGATTTTAACGAAAATAATGCACAATCACCTGTTTTATGGAATTTTCCACATAATTCAGAAGGGTTTGGATTAGTATTATCATCATCTATTGACGACTCCCCACTATTTGCTATTAAATCCATTGGTAGAACATTGATTTATAATGTCTTTAGTGGAAAAAATATTGGTGAAGTTGAAGGATTATTAAACTATCATTTAGATTTTTTATTTTTAAAACATAATTCTTTTAATTTTGTTGACTATTCAGCGCAGTGGTTTAATACACAAGAATTTCAACCATATCCATATCCAGTATTACAACAAGTAGAACCATTACCTTTTGAAGAGGTCGAACCCCTCAAGGTAGTTCCTCAATTGGATGAAAAAACAATTGTAGAAAATGAAAAAGCTATGGTCAAAAGACTCAAAGCTGATGTTGAGCAAATTAAAGCACAGGTTGCAAAAGATAAAGCTTTTATTTTGGGTGAAAAAACTCGGTTGGAAAAGGAAAAAGCTGAGGTTAATAAGAACAAAGCCAGTTTAGTAAAGCAGAAAGCAGAGATTGAAAAGATCAAATTACAGACGACGTATGACAAAGCCTTTGTTGATAGCTATCAAAAAGCCCAGATGAAAAATTTCAATGCTAAGATTGAAATTTCTAAAATTCAAACTGAAATGGCACAACTTAGTTTAGAGAAAATCAAATTACAAGCTGAAAAAGAAAAAATGAAAAAAGAAATTCGGGCTGAAAAGCATGCTCGGATAGATCCTCTGTTTTATGAGAAAGATCTTGATTTGGAGACCAGTTTAACTAAAGAACAAGAGCATGAGCTGGATGGAAATAGTGGAACACCAGAACTGGCATTTGATCTGGAAACAGATAATACAAATGAAGAAGGTGTAGAAGACGTCGTAGATAGCGATGGTGTAAATGGAGATAATGAAAGTGAAATATTAGAAAGTCCAGATCAGCACGATGAGGCTTTAAATCAATCTAAAGCTAATTTGAAAGCCTCTCTGGGCTTGAATTCTTCAAGTTACGGTTTACAAAATGCAAAATTGAATTATAAATTTTTGCAAATTAAAAAAAATAAAGAAAGTTTCATTTATAATTTAGCAAAAAAAACGGCAATTTACACATTACTGATTTTCAGTTGTTTTATGGTTCATCGCTTTGTTTCTACCAAACTACAATCGACTAATGTCCAAGTATACATACGAAGGTTTTTGGAAAATAATAAAGTGAAATTGTAGAAATTCGTTGTAGATTGAATTGATTGTAGCAAAAGCGAAAGAGGGCTTTGGCACTCCAAACGTAAGCGTCAAATCTAGACATATTGACAAGTATTGGATAAGCTTTAGAGTAAAAAATTGTGGGTAAAGTTAGATCTTAGCGACGAAGGCTTTAATAACTGCGGATGCAGTTTAATTTAGGTAGCCAGGGGTAATGCAGCCCTGAAAGGGCAAAGCAACCCCTGGTTTAATGTATAGAAAAATAGAACT
>JACDES010000064.1 GCA_013816265.1 Parachlamydiaceae bacterium
TCCCTACAGGACTCAATGTATTGTTTGTACTGTCCCAGGCCTCCGCTTCGCTGCGACCTGGGCTATTTCATGCCGGCCCTTCAGGCCTAACGCAAGGAACTTTTCTTAAGTGAATGTGGGTAAAAGATGGGAAAGGAAAAAGGCTATTCGCCAATTTTTTTCTCTTATTTTGACAGCATTGGGCTTTGAACAGACGCTCTACCGAGCTAACGAAGTAAATTTTAGATTTAAATCAATTTTTTCTTAGCCTCCAAAGGGATTCTCCTTCATTAATTGAATTTAATCCAAAACAACCTTAGGTAATTGAATTTACATTCAATTAATTCATATTTTCTCTGATTTTGACAGTATTGGGCTTCTACCTGAGGGCTTCTATATAAATCGCATGGTCTAAATCGTGGACTTAGACCGCACGTGGTATAGCTTATTTTGATGAATATAACTGAGGACTTCTGATGGAATCAAATGACCACAGTATAATTTTTTTGATAATCGCAAACGGAGATCTGTACTTGAAATATCCATTAGATTGGTTTTCACAAATCTTATTTTATTCTCATTCCCCTTAATGATGTCCAGTTGGTCACTATTGGCCCATTCACCTGTTCGCGATCCAACCAAAATAGGCACTAATTTAACAATTTCTTCCGGTTTATACCATTGGGAGAATCCAGAAAAAGAATCTTCCCCTAACAATAAATAGAATTGACACTCTTTTTCACGAGTCTGAGCCAGAAGTGCTTGTAATGTATGAAGAGTATACGATGGGGTTGGGAGGTGATATTCGATATCATTCACTTTGAATTGCGGAATATCTTTTATTGCGAGGCCAACCATTGCAAGTCGATGATTTGATTCAAGCGGAGCTGCCTTTATTTTATGTGGATTTATTTTCGCTGGGATAAACCAAACCTCATCTAAACCACATTTTTCCATCAATTCAAATGCTAAATTTAAATGCCCAAAATGTATGGGATCGAATGATCCTCCAAATAAACCAACTTTTTTCATTCTTGCCTAATCAAATCATGAATAATAATTCTCGATATTTTGGCAATGGCCAAATCCGATCATCGACCAAAGTCTCTATTTCATCTCCAAATTCACGCAATTGCTCCATCAAATGAATGATCTGGGTACTAAATTCAGTTGCCTTTTTAGCGTTGGGTAAGCGAGAAGCCGCATGTGTCGCATTTTCTAAACTTTCAACAGCCGTTAATGCATTTTCAATCAAATCGTGCAAATGCTTCAAGCGCTTAAGTTGATGATGCTGTTTTGGCTTTCCTAAATCCAAAGCCTCTTTCACCTGATTAATACTCTCTGCTACCAAACGTTGATATTCCAATGCGGTGGAAAGAATTTGAGTATTGAAAATTTCTACCATCAATTTCGCCTCGATATTCATATTAGAAGCATATATCTCAAACATGATATCTTGACGGCTAGCCAACTCTTGCTCAGTTAACACACCTTTAAAAAGCTCAATGGTTTTTTTATCTGTTAATGCTTCAAATGCCTCCGGCGACTTGGTAATATTAGGTAATTTGCGCTTATTCGCCTCTTTAACCCAATCTGAACTGTAGTTGTCACCACTAAATCGAATGTTCTTGCTTGCTTTCAAATACTTTTGGAGAACAGGTCCTGCCGCCTTTCCAAAAACATCTAAACTTAAGGTCCCATTTTTAGGTAATTTTTCTTCAATTTCATCCAACATGGCATTTAAACTTTCAGCCACGATTAAATTCAAAACCGTCACAGGAAATGCAGGATTTGATGAAGAACCGACTGCACGGAATTCAAATTTATTTCCAGTGAATGCAAAAGGCGATGTCCGATTTCTATCCGTATTATCTCTAGATAAATCAGGCAATACAAGATGCCCTAAATCGTATTTTCCTTTTTTGAAAGATGAAGATGAACTTCCTTTATGTTCGAGATCATTTAAAAACGTCTCCAACTCATCCCCCAAAAATATCGACATAATAGCTGGAGGGGCCTCATGACCACCAAGTCGGTAATCATTCGATGCAGAACCGATCGCAGCACGTAACAATGAAGAATGGCGATGAACGCCATGCAATATCGCTGCAAGGAGCAAACAAAAATGCCAGTTATTAGCCGGGTTGGATGGATCGAGCAAATTCAATCCTTGATCTGTTGAAAGTGACCAATTGGCATGCTTCCCGGATCCATTAATTCGTGCAAATGGCTTTTCATGAAGCAAGCAGGCAAGTTGATGCTTTTGAGCAATCTGACGCATCAGTTCCATCAATAAGATATTATGATCGATTGCTGCTGAAGCCTTTTCAAAAACCGGTGCCACTTCATATTGACTGGGAGCTACTTCATTATGTCTTGTCTTAACAGGTATCCCTAATTCAATCGCAGCAGCTTCAAACTCACACATAAAAGACAAAATTCTATCTTTTACAGAACCAAAATAATGGTCCTGAAGCTCCTGTCCTTTCGATGGAGAAGCTCCAAAAACTGTTTTACCCAAAAGAACAAGATCGGGTCTAAGATTCCTCAAAGCCCTATCAATAGCAAAATATTCTTGCTCTAATCCAAGTGTACAATAAACATATTTCGATGCAACTCCAGTCAGTTCTAATAATCGTGAAGCCGCTTGATTAATCTTCCAATCGGAGCGTAGAAGAGGGATCTTTGTGTCTAGAATTGCTCCTGTCCAAGAAAAAAAGATCGATGGAATACAAAGCGTCATGCCATCTCCCGCCTTCCAAAGGAATATAGGAGAACTTGGATCCCAGCCAGTATAACCTCGTGCTTCATACGTACTTCTTAAACCACCTGATGGAAAAGATGAGGCATCAGGTTCGCCTTGCAAAAGTTGTTTTCCATTGAATTTTTCAATTACGCTATCCGGAGAATTCCAATCGATAAAAGCGTCGTGCTTCTCAGCACTAGCTCCAGTAAGGGGTTGAAACCAGTGACAATAGTGTGTGCAACCATGACTAAGAGCCCATTCTTTTACAGCCAGCGCGATAGTGTCGGCATATTCAGGTCGTATTTTTTCCAACCCATTCATCGCATTTGACACATTTTTATACACTTCTGCGGGTAACATTTTTTGCATGAGTGCACGTGAGAAAGTGCGTGATCCGAAATTTTCTGAACTCATTGCCTTATCTAATGGGGGTAAATCTCTGGATAATTTCACATCTCTTAATGCATCAAATCTTGCGCTCATGATCTAACTCCACAATCAAATTATTTCCCAATTGTTTTTTTTACAAACTCGTCGTAAAACTGCATCCGGAGCTACAGCTATAGCCTTTCCAGCAATTTTTAATACAGGTAAATCTAAATAACTATCCGAATATACAGTTAATGCTGAAACAGAAAGCCCAAGTCGTTTGACTAATGCATTAGTATAATCAGCCTTATCAATTCCCTGAACGATTTGAGATAAATGGGAATAATGCCCATCTGTATCGCAAGAATATTCTGTTGCTTGCCAAGCATTCACATTTAACAAATTTGCTATCGGTTGGACTAAAAAATCAGGGGCGCTAGATATGATTGCAATAAATTGCCCTTCTTGCTGTGCTTGTTTAAGCCTCTGAAGAACGGGTTGATAGAGATATTTATTCAAATTTTGAGTCAGAAATTGTTGCACATAACGCTCTACAAACTCTTTTGAAGAACCCTTAAATAAGCGTGCAAAAACATTTTGATGGAGTTTTTCTATTGATAGTCCCCACAATTTATGTCTCATATAATCAAAAAGACATAAATAAAGGGAAAAACTGGAAAGGACTTTTTCTTTTCGTAAAAAGGCACCAAAACAATAGCTACTATTGACCGTCAAAATAGTATGATCTAAGTCAAAAGCACTTATTCCTGAATACAATTCGGCACCAATATGTAAAGGCTTTTTTAGCTCTTAATTCTTAGTTAGCTTTTTGCTTTGATTTTTGATTGCAATTGAGCAATCTTATCTTCAATCTCTTTGATACCCTGATTGATTTTTTCATTGCGCTCTTTTTCTTCTGTAACAAGCTGATTGTATTCCATTGCCTTTTCAAAATCTAAACTGGATGATCCAGAAGCCTTACGTAATGTTTCCAATTGTGCCTTGATCTCTTGGCGACGTATTTTTCTTTGCTGCAGAATCTCTTGAAGCTGTTGAAGAGCTTGTCGATCATCATCCGAAAGTGCCATTAAAGATTTCTCTTTTTTCTCTGTAATAATATCTCTTAGCGGCTTAAGGATACGCTCCAATTCCAACTTTTCAGTTTTAACAAGAGATGAATCTTGAATTTGATTTAAAATGTCTTCTCTTTGTGCTACAAGTTGATCTTCATTATAGGAATCATTTTGCTGTATGAGTGTTTCAATTTGATTTTTAAGAGTATTATACTTTTCTTTCTTAAGTAAAATGCGCTCTTTCTCTTGTTTATGCTTCGCTTCTTCTTCCAATTTCAACTTATCTTGAAGCGGCTTTTTCACTTCGTTTAATTCTTCACGGAGCTTCTTCAAATCATCTCGATCAAGCTCCGTTCTTCTCATAAACGCAACAAGGTCATCCATTTTCTTTTGCGCATCAGAAGTTGATAATGTCGCATCTTCGAATTGTGTTTTAAAATCTTGGATAGCTTGCTGAACAGTTTCAAAATTTTGTCTTAAGCCCACACGTTGTTGTGCACGTTCTTTTTTACGTTCTTTTTCTCTAGATTTGATCTGATCCCATGCTTCACTTAAACGTGCTCGTGTATTTGTAAAGGCATTAGTATTCAATGTTAAAACTTTAGCTAACCCTTGAAGGGCCTTAATCTCTTCTCTCAAATTGAATAGAGAGGCTTCATGACTTAAATTGCCTTCAGAAAAATGCCCTTTGATGAACTGATCTACATCTGTAATAAATTCTGAACTGATAAGTTTAATATGCTCTTTTCGTTGCGGAAACACTTTATCGCCGGCCAAAGATAAACTTTGGAAAAATTTATTCTTTTGTCTAACTCGCATTTCTGTCTTGAGAAGCTCTTTTCTCAACGCATTGATTCTCGATGCTTGAACATTTAAAACATTTAATTTTTGTTGGAGATCTAAATAAAATGAATGCTTTTTTTGTAGCGATTGGGGGAATATTAAATCTTGTGGAAACGGACTTTTATGCGACTGTGTGGCATAATTCTCAATATCATTTTCTAATGCTTTTATGGCAATTTCAATTTGCTCAATAGCAAAGGCACTTTGCTCATCTAAAAGATCTTTTAAACGGCGTGCTTCCTTAGAAAGCTCACTATATTTATTCCAAAGCAGTCCTCGAACTTGAGGCGAAATATTTTCCTTAAACAGCGGTAAACACAAACGCCTTGCTTCCCAAAAATTACGGAAATGGGGTGTTCCACCTTGCGATAAAGAATCTTCCATAAACTGAATTGCTAACTGCAATTTTTCTTCGACATTATTTTGAGCCTGAAAAGCTTGTGTGAATGTGTCAAATTGAATCTGATGAATATCTTTTGAATCTTTTCGTTTAGGCTCTCTACTATCTTGAGAATGGTGACTTTCATCTTCATGAAAAACCTCTTTTTCACCTTCCCCATGGAATTCTTGTGGATTCAGTGATTGATTTTCTGAAGTTTCATCTTGTAAATTCATGTTTTCATTCTCGCTCATGACAGCAACTTGGTAAGATTTGTTATTTATTTGACTACACATACGGATTGGATAATATCTTTTTAAAGTATTGGAATGGATTCAAACCCAGTCGAAGTGAAGGGTTCAAGAAAGAAATCATAGATGATGATTCCTTTTTAAGTAAATCAAATTATTTACCAATTATTTAAATATAACTGGACTCTACTTTACACTCTTCTTTGCCTATTCCCTTCTCGCATCTTTTTTCTAACTCAATTTGCTTCAATACCTCTTCTCCATATGGATCTGTCCTGAGACATTCCGGATCGGCGCCATACTTAACTAATAATTTTGCATGACGGTAATCTTGCGTATTTTGGAATTTCTTCATCACTTTTTGTAGTGGAGTCATTGATTTCTTTGGGGTCCTTACATTTAGCAAAACTTTTAATTTCGCACATTTTGTTATTACACCGTATTCCAAAATAATTCTTAAAACTGGTTTACACCAATGTAATTCTTTCGCAAATTGGTCAACCTCCGAAGCAACTAAATGGCATTTCTCTCTTGCGTCAAGTAATTGTAAGCATTCATTGAGGGTCGAAAAAGAACCTGTTGCTAATAAATGAATCGGATAATTGTCCTCAGTTGGACTAGAGGCATCTAAACCATAACCATTTTCAATCAATGAAATAAAACAATTTGACCAATCAGAAAATTTTCTAAATTCAAATTTTTTAACTAAATGATGCATCGCTGGATAACTAATATAACTCGGTGTCCTCGATAATTCTGTGGCTACCTGCACTTTTTCATGCTCAATAGCTGATTTTAATGCAGTATATGAGATCGTATGATCAACAATTATGCTTGCCCTACTGTAAAATTCTTCCTGTAACAGATCAGCCCCTTCCTCAATAGCCATTTGAAGTTTTGTTACTGAATCATTATTTACTGCCATTACCCAAAGTGGACTTCCAACACTCATATTTCAACTCTTTAAATTTATTATTAATTAGCAAACTAAACATATAATTTTAAAGAACGATACTAACAAAAGCTAAGTAAATTATCAACATAATTAAATTATAGTAATTATAATTTAAATTAATAATAATTTTAGTATTTTTTTTAATTTGAAAAGTAAATAATTATTTTAATATAGATTGAATTAATGAACGAGCCTTCTTTGGAAGTAAGCGTCAAGACATATTGACAAATATGGCGCTTCATAACAAAGCGAAAGAGGACTTTCGCACTCCAAACGCTACGCGAAGCTTTAAGAAATATTTATGCTACAGATTTCCAAAAGCTACGCAAAGCGTTTGGAGTGCGAAAGTCCTCTTTCGCTTTGTTATGAAGCGCCATATTTGTCTACATGTCTATAATTAAAGAGGCTTGCCTTCATTAATTTAACCCACATACAAAACATATAAAAAATTAGATAGAGAAACGATGAACAGCAGAAACGAAATGATCAATCATAATATTTAACCTTTCTTCATGAGAAGGATCCTTGAATTGGCCTTGCTCACTTAAGCTTTCACGAACATGTGGAATTACCAATTGATCCGGTAATACCCAACAATGTAATTGGCGACAAATAATTCTTAACGTATTGATGGCATTCGTACTATGAACACCGCCTAAAACAGCTATTAATCCAACAACCTTACCTCTAATATCATCTTCATCAAGAAGATCTAAAGCATTTTTTAACACACCACTAACACTTCCATGATATTCTGGAGAGGCTAACAAAATTCCATTAGAAGTTTTGACCTGGTGTTTGAAATACTCGACATCAGGATATAAAGTATAACTATCTGAACCATCACAGAAAGGCAATTTAAGCTCTCTTAAATCGATCAGCTCGGCATTGCCATTTTTTGAATTTATTCTCTTTAAAGCTAACTGTAGAACCTGATAAGTACATGATGGGTGACGCAAGCTTCCGCCAATTCCGATTATTTTCATATTAACTCATAATCGTTCTTGATCGTATCAAAAACAATCTCATGATCATGTAAATCTACATCCATCCATTGAAAAATAGGTTCTTTTTTAAACCATGTAAATTGCCTTTTAGCATAATTACGGGTTGCTTGTTTGAATGTATCGACAAAAATCTTATAATCTTTTTCTGTTTGATCAGTCTGCAAAAAATCCAACGCTTGCCTGTAACCTATAGCTTGTGAGGCAGAATGATTTAATCTTAATCCTTGCTCTAGCTTGCGCACTTCATCTAAAAAACCTGCCTCAAGCATATGATCACATCTTTTATTAATTCGATCATATAACACATCTTTCGGTCGATGTAAAAACCAACACCGGAAATCATAATTTTGTGGCTTCCGTCTTCCCTTCCAGGACAATTTACTAACTTTTTTATTTGTTAAAGTCATAATTTCTAAGGCGCGCACGATTTTCTGCTTATCATTTTTAGTGATGGTTTTCGCATATTGCGGATCGAGTTTTACAAGTCGTTCATATAATATTTCAGGACCAATTTTCTCAATTTCATCTTCTAAATCTTTTCTTAACTCTGGCACCGATGGTGGGCCACTAGGAGGTCCAAACAGAAACGAATGTAAATAAAATCCTGATCCACCAACAACGATAGGAACATTTTTACGGTCTAAAATTTGACGGCATGTTTGTCGAGCGTCATAAAAAAAATCGACCACATTATAACTTTCAGTAATATCACGAATATCTATTAGATGATGAGGAACAAGAAGTCGTTCTTCTTTGGTAGCCTTTGCAGTTCCTATATCCATTCCACGATAGACTTGCATGGAATCAGCTGATACGATTTCACCATCCATAGCTTTTGCTAGCTGCATCGCAAGAGCTGATTTTCCACAACAGGTGGGTCCAGAGATGACAATTATTCTTTTTTTATTGCGTTGAAAGCTAGAAGGAATCTGCTTTTGGATTTCTAGCGCAAAATTAAGCACAATCTGCTTAACTGCTTCTGTTTCAACAGCAACTCCAGTCATTATGACTTTCCACTTATAATAAATTTTAATAATTTTATTTATTGAGCTCTAAATATATTGAAAAATTCTCATTTATTTAAATTTTTTTAATGCATCATCTTCATTGGGAGATAATTCGATCACATGATCAAATCCAGACATTTTTAAAACATCCATAACATTTTCAGTCACATTACAAACAACCATTTTGCCTGTAAGACTTTTAAGTTTTTTCGTGATAGACAATAACATCCGCATTCCGGCACTACTCAAATAATCAACCCCAGAAAAATCAAGCATGATCTTGATTTGTCCATTATTGATCTCTTCAAAAACTTTTTTTTCTGCTGCAGGTGAAGATATGGCATCAAGCCGGCCTGTCATTCTCAAAATTAAAACATCGTCTTTTTTCTCATCGGTAACTTCTACAAGTCCATCATATTTAACCATAAACCTCTCTCTCCCAATTATAGAGTTCTCTGGAATTTTTCACATGTTAAGCACTTTTTATTTGAAAATGCAACAAAATAAGCTATTAATGTATAATAAATTTTAAAGAAGCAAAGAGTATAAATTAATGCAGCCTTCATCAATATCTCTAAGAGGATGCCGCCAGCATAATCTTAAAAACATTTCCCTCTCCATCCCCAAACAATCAATTATTGCTATCGTTGGAGTCAGTGGTTCGGGCAAATCATCCCTTGCTTTCGATACTCTTTTTGCCGAAGGTCAACGTCGCTACCTTGAGTACCTCTCCCCTCAAGCACGCTCTTGGATAAAACAAATGCCAAAACCAGACGTTGATTTAATCGAAGGGTTATCACCTACACTCGCGATTGGACAAGGTCGTCAAACTCTTTATTCACGTGGAATCGTTGCTACCTATACCGATATTTATGATTTTCTAGCACTCCTTTACGCTAATATCGGCGAACAACATAGCCCCGCAACAGGTAAAAAATTAACTCGCTACTCCCGACAAGAAATCATCGAACTGATCCTCAAGGAATACCCTACCGGTTCAAGAATTCAGTTATTAAGTCCAATAAAACTTCGTGAAGAAAATCCTCATGAAACCATTCACAGACTTCAACGAATGGGTTTTATTCGCCTACGCCTCAATCAGCAAGAATGGACTCTTGAAGATACTTTACCGACCAGTGATTCCATTAAGGATATCGATGTTGTCGTAGACCGTCTTGCAATGAAAGAAGATGTTAGAGAAAGATTAACGAATTCAGTAGAAACTGCCATGGACTTAAGCCAAGGGGTTCTGAAAGTTATCGAAGGAAATAACGGTGCTATTAAATTTTATACGGAAATTTTCGTTTGCCCTGAAACCGGTATGTCCTTCGCTCCGTTAGAAACATCAGATTTCAACTTTAACTCCCCTCGAGGTGCCTGTCCAGTTTGCCAAGGTCAAGGTGGACAACCCAAAGTTCAAAAGGATCTTCTCTACTTTGACCCAGAAGAATCACTCTCGGAACAAGTCTATCAAATTTTTGAAGAATTTCCTAAAAAAATGGCTGCTCCTTTTGCTGCAACATGGAATATTTTCTTAGAACGTCACGGTATCAACGAAAATACTCCCACAAAAGATATCCCGACAAAAGTGATGAATGAAGTTCTCAACGGATCCTCAAAAGATATTGATCTCAATATTACTATTGACGATGAACTTCAACATATCAAAACGAAATGGAAAGGTATCATCCCAATCGTAGAGTCGGGACTTCAAGATAAAAAGGCAAAAGTACGATTGATTGAACTCCCCTTTGTCCAATGGCAAATTTGTCCTACATGCGAAGGTTCACGCCTAAAACCTGAGAGTCGCGCGTGTCTAATACATGGAAAAAGCATCGACAAACTTTGCTCAATGACAACTTCTAATTTATTACATGAAATCAATCATTGGCATTTCGATGGCAAACAAGAAAAAATCGCTAGTGAAATATTGCCCCACATTAAAACAAGGCTGCAATTTCTAGAACAGGTTGGATTAGGATATTTAGAACTTAATCGTCAAGGTTCAACTTTAAGCGACGGCGAAATGCAACGCATTCAACTGGCTTCTCAAATAGGCGTGAAACTTTCCGGAATCACCTATATTTTAGATGAACCTTCCTTAGGTCTCCATAAGCAAGATGTTGTTCATCTTCATGGTGTCATTGAAGAACTCAAAAATTTAGGAAATACCGTTATACTAGTTGAACACGAACCGACACTCATTCGCCATGCTGATTATATTATAGAACTTGGCCCTGGTGCAGGCATCCATGGGGGTGAGTTAACATTCCAAGGATCTTTTCCAGAATTATTGAAAGATAATAACAGCTTGACAGGACAGTGGCTGAGTGGAAAATTGAAGTTTACCTCTCCTCCGAAAAATAAACTCACGAAAGATCGATTATTGGTAAAGAATGCCACCTTGCACAATATTAAAAATTTATCGGTAGAAATCCCACTTGGATGCCTTGTAGGATTCTGTGGGGTATCGGGATCAGGCAAGTCAACACTTGTTAGAGATATTATTGGTGATGAGATTCAAAAAGAACTGAAACATCCTCATTCCTCGACACATCTGCAAGGCTTTTCAAATATTAAACGTATTGTTATGAGCCAAAAGCAGTTACAATCGTTTTCTTCGAGGTCGATTCCGGCGACCTATGTCGATTTAATGACACCGATAAGGCAACTTTTTGCAGAAACACGACTTGCCAAAGCACGTGGATATACGCCATCACGGTTTAGCCTGAATAAACGTGGAGGGCGGTGCGAAGCCTGCGAGGGATTAGGTCAGATTAGAGTCAGCATGCATCTGATGCCAGATATTTTTATCCCATGTGAGGTCTGTCAAGGCTTGCGGTTCAATTACGAGACTCTCCAAGTGACTTGGGAGCATAGAAATATTGCTGAAATCTTGAATCTTTCTGTGGAAGAAGCTTATCAGGCTTTTAAATATGTGCCTCATTTAGCCTATAAACTAGAGTTAATGAAAGATTTAGGATTAGAGTATTTAACTTTAGGACAGCCCTTTAACACATTGTCGGGTGGAGAAATACAGCGATTGCGATTAGTCGCCGATTTAGCGACCAAGTCCTTGGAAACAACGCTTTATATTTTGGATGAACCCTCGGCTGGATTGCATTTTCAAGATATTGAAAAGTTATTACGGATTTTGCATCGCTTGGTAGAAAAAGGACATTCAGTTTTTGTAGTGGAGCATCAACCGAGCATATTGAAACAAGCGGACTGGCTTATCGAGCTTGGACCTGAAGGAGGTCCTGGTGGTGGAAAATTGATATTCGAAGGGACTCCATCAAAAATGGCAAAATCAACAACGCCTACAGGCAAGATTATCGATCTTTATTAAAAAATAAATCCAACACAAAAAGCAAATATGTTAAGCCCATTTTTTAAATATTATTTAGACGATTTTTTATTTTTCTGATTCTTTTTTTATTATTTACTCTAATTTTTTCATCATCACGATCAAAAAAAACACCCCCCAATTCCTTATTTACCTTAGGTTTTGATATATTTTTTTGCTTTTTTTCATTGTAAAATACCGATAAAGCATCATCTTGTAGTCTATTTAGAGTTTTAATAAAATTAAACAAATTATCATAATTGTGAATCATTCCTAATAATAGTTGTTTGTAGAATTCAAAAGAGCTAGGAGAGCCAAATGGAACTAGCTTAAGATAATCCACGACTAAAATTCTTAATTCTTCTAATTTAGAATCACTAACTGGAAAAACAAATGCTGTTACTTTTGATTTAATTTCATCAAAAACGTCAAAAAAAAATTTTTCTTTATTAACAGGTGCTTTATTTACAACTGACTTATCTAATTTTTCTTCAAACCATAATAAATTTTTATTGAAATTATTATCGATACGATTGTCCATAAATTACCCCCTTACTCTAATGTAATATTACCACATATTAGAATTATTAATAAACATTATTTTAAAAGAGGATTAAAGTCAGTGGATTGATATTGAGATTGGGGTCAGGCAAGGTCAGGCATGGTCTGACCCCAATCCTATCCTCGTTTGTCTTAAATAGGTCATCGATCGAACTAATGCCTCCCCTCTTTGTGTCTTTGTGTCTTTGTATCTTTGTGTTTAATTTTCACAAGCAGTGGGGTAATGAGTTTTGATAAATTCAACACAAAGACACAAAGACACGAAGAGGTGGCGCATAATAAAAATTAACGACCGAAATTGGAGCTGGCAGACCTCAATTCCAATTTAATTTGTGTTAAATTATTGCATAGCAAAGAAATGGGTAATCATTTATGATTTTAGGTTTATAAACATTATTAAGGGTAGATTATGTTTGTTTCTAAATCGGGGTTTATTCATCAACCGACGCTCTGTGCAATTTGTATTACGGATTTTGATAGAGGTGTGGTCAATAATTGCATGAAACTCAAATGTGGCCATATTTATCATAAAGCCTGTGTTGAGAAATGGGTGGAATTGAAAGAAAAGTGTCCAAGTTGTAAAGCTAGGGCAATTATTCCAATTCCAGAATCATTAAAAGTTATTTATGAAAAGACAAAAAGGGTATTTTTTTTAACCCTAAATCTTGTTAAAATTGGATTAGGCTATATTTATATTCCTCTACTAACGCAGGCTGTATGTCATTTTTCTTATAGGTTCTTTAAGGGATTGCCCTTCTTACTTACAAAAGAAGAAAACGAACTTGCTTACCAAATAGCACATCAACACAATTTAAAGTATGGATATAAGACAAGAGTCATAACAATTAGTCAGTTGCTTGTTTATCCAATAGCGACTGCTGGTTTGTTAGCTTTAGGATATAGTAGCTATTTTTTTATTAAAAGTTATCTCAGAAATAGAGTTATTATTGATTCTCAAAGTGCAAAAGACATCCAATATATACCCCCAATTGAAAAGTCTTAATGATTAAGATTGGGGTCAGACTTGGCCCCAATCCTATCCTCGTTTCTTAAAATATGTCACCGATCAAACCAATGCGCCCCCTCTTTGTGTCTTCGTGTCTTTGTGTCTTTGTGTTTAATTTTCACAAGTAATTGTGGCAATAAGTTTTGATAAATTCAACACGAAGACACGAAGACACAAAGAGGTGGCGCATATTAAAGATTAACTACGAACTTATGAAGAGCCTCCCCACCTAAATGTCCCTTGTCAGGCCTACCCCAGTCCTAAACTAAGTCGCAGAATTTCCTTTGCCACTGCCGTGGCAAAACGAATTACAATACACTATACCCAGGGCAGCAAAGCTGACCTGGGCTAAAAACTCCTAATCCCTGCCGGGATTTTCGGCATCTCTAGAGCATTATTATATAGCTAATAATCTGGGTAGGCAATAGGAATTTTTTAACCAGATCAGCTTTGCTGCCATGGATCCTAATCTCAAAATTCCTAAAGCAAGTCTGTGATTGCGTTAGCGATTTATTCAAGCTCTTTAAAATTAAAATAAGTATTGAAAAAAAATAGTTATGATATTATAATAGTTTCTTCAATAATAAGAGGTACTAAATTATGGCTGTTAATTTTAAACATTTAGATTTCAATACTACAGTAAACCAAATTCTTAGTAGCCAAGGAAAAATCCATTATATTATAAAAAAAACTCCTCAGGGTGAGAAAGTTCGGGAATTTGTTATTGAAAAGGAACATTTTTTTATATTTGAATGGGTAAAAAACTTAAAAATTGTTCAGAAAATTACTTGGTATATTTGGGGATATAAAAATACAAGCAATTCTACTAAAGTCGCTGATAAAATTTCTGCATTCTTCATAGAAAAAAAAGATCAATGGAAAACCTGTCATGTAGACGATGCATTTATCAATCGCTTAACTTTATTACGGGGGTTGAGATATGTGAATTCAACGTCTCTTCAAAATGTTATTGATCAAATGAAAACAACATTAGAAAAAAAACCCGAGAAAATTCCTACAACTCTTCCTGTTTCCGAAGAACCTGCATTATCGCCTGAGCTAATACAAAAGACCTTGCAAGATGTAGAAGCACTCACGACTGCTCTTAAGCCAAAAATAAAAGAAACTATATCCTCTGAGGAGAAAGATCTTCTTTTAGCGCAAATCAATCAAATTCGAGCGACTCTCATACGAATCAAGAACAGTTATCCAGATCCTTCTTCAGAAAGAGCATTGTATAATAAAAAAATTAATGAATTAAACGAATTAGCGATAAAAAAAATTGTTCATTTCTCTCCTTCAGAAGTATTGAACGATTATTTAAAAGCTGTACAGTTAGCAGAAAAAGGCGAGGGAAGGCTTCACGATTTAGATGGCAAAATTTTAAACCATCTTGAAGCGCCGATTAAAGAAAAAGTAATAAAAGAAATCTCTATTACAGATGAGGGATTAAAGAATTTAGGCAAAAATATTTTATTAGAACAACATCCTGGATTGCATCAGTTTGAAGGTAAAACTAATTTATGTCCTTATTTTTCACTTTTTTTCCTGTTAAAAACATTTACCAATGCTGCGACAGCAATAGAAGTTTATAAAGATCGAAAGGGCTTTAATTTACTCTTGAAAGACTGGATGAGAATTATCTTTCACAAAGCTGATAGTGCATGGATAAATACCCGAAATGATCCGATTCCTAAGACTCTTACAGCTCGTTACTTCACAAATCTTCAAGGTATTAAAACTATTATTGAACAATGTGAAGTGTTAAAGGAATTAAGAAACTCACCTCAGGTGCTCCTAGTTGATATTGATGAACTAAACGCGGGGAAAGAAGAGGAAGAAATTTATGGAAAAGATAGAGATTCTTTTCTTCGAATGGGAAATTGTACGAAGCAAGAAACACCTTTTGCTCCCTTATTTCTAATCGTTCAGACTAAAGGCCACGTCCATTTTTTCCATGCACAAAAGGATGGAGATAAAACAAAAATATCTGTGGTCCACTCGTTAGGTTATGATGTGATTAATAGAGAAGAAAATTTTCCTGCTAAACATTATGAAAAATTATTCCAGGCCATTTCAAAAGAATGGTCATAGGAATTGTGGTCAGACCTGACCCCAATCCTCCGATCGAATCCAATGCGCCCCCTCTTTGTGTCTTTGTGTCATTGTGTTTAATTTTCACAAGTAATTGAGGTTATGAGTTTTGATAAATTCAACACAAAGACACGAAGACACGAAGACACAAAGAGGAGGCGCGTATTAAAATCTTAATAATGATAAGGTTTTGACGCATGATGAAAATCATTTACACAAAAAAATTGACGGTCTTTAGAAACAAAATGATTTCTCTAATTCTGATTCTAACTCCCTTTTGTGGATTCTAATCCAATCCCGATCTTGAGTTTCCTTGGCTATAGCATGCATTGATTCTAATGTGAATAACGCATTCATTCTATTCCCAGCTCTTTGTTGGATCATAAATTGTAATCGATAGGCTTTCAATTGAATAGGCACATCACCAAACTTTAAACAAATCTTGATATTTTCAAAAGCTGCATTGCTATTTTCATTATGAATATAAGCTTCAGCTAGATTTAGAAATAACTGTATCGATAAAGACACGTGATTTTGTTTTGCCCTTTGTTTGATATTTTCATAAGCCTTTATTGCCTCAGGATAATTCTTATTTGCATACTGACGATTAGCCAATTCTAACAATATCTTTATCGTATTCGGATATTTTTTTAGAAATTCCTCTAATTGCACAACTGACTTTCCCGTAACATTTTCCAACAGATCTAATTCTTGATATATTTCATAAGTCTGTCTACCAAGAACTTTATCCATATTTTTTTCATAAATTTCTTTAATTATTGGCAATAGTTTTTTATTAATATTATGAGTGGCATCTTCTTTGGAATTTAAGATTTCTTTTATGACTTGATATGAACGCGAATGATCGCCCACTTTTAAATTTGCCTCAGCTAAATAAATCAATACACCAACCTTAGAATTACCTCCTTGTCTGACATACTCAAGATCGTCTATAGCTTCTTTGAATCTATTTAATTTCAAAAACACCTCCCCTCTTAAACGATATACGAGGGTTGCTTCCTTTTTTGAAAGAGAAGCTTTAAAAATGATTTTATTCAAAATTCTTAATGCATTTCTTACTTGATTTCCTGTTAACTCGGCGTTTTCACTATTTGAAAGGTAAGTTTCAACAAGCGCCAATCGATTAGTCAGTGATTTATTCCCTTGATTTGTTGACAAATCGATAGCCTTGCATGACAAAACCTCTATTTTTTTCTCTAATTTAGTATGTGATGACTTTGTCGTCTCTACAATCAGTGTTGATCGTCCGATTTGATTAATTTTTTGCTCTTCTTTAGTACCTATTTTTTGTTTATCATATATTTGAGATTCAGAAGTTTGATGACTTAGAAAATGAGTCAATTTATTCATATTAATACCAATGAGTTGTTATATTTTATAAATTTAGTAATAAAAAATTGAAATAAAGCAAAATAAATAAATTTTTATGTGGTTTGAAAATTATTTTTAAAAATATTTTAGATTATTTAGATAAATTAGATTTATGTCAAGAGAAGAATTTATAAATAAAAAAGATTTTCTTAATATAAAACTAATACATTCTTTAATTTTTCTTAACAATGTTATTAAAGGTTAATCTTTTTTTTGCCCTGTATGGAAAGTTCAATAAAAAATTCTCAACTCTAAATACTTGACAAAAAGCCTAAATAATTGCTAATTTGAGCTTTTGATATTTTTTTGCTATCACAAATAATTTATTTAAATTCGGCTTATCAAATGTTTTCAAAAATTAGTGCTTTGAACAAACCTATTGAAATTCCCCAAAAAAACTTCTGGAATACTCTCACTCCCTTAAACAAAACTATAGCAGGTGTAGCGATTGTAATTCTTGCTGCATTAAGTCTTACAATCAGTTATCTTATTTTTAAAAAGAAGAAAGATCTAGCCAGCCTGAAAGTTGAAAAAGCATCGGCCGAATCTTTAATTAAAGATCCATTCATTGAAGAATTCAAAGAATCTGCAAAAAGTTTGATAAAAGAGCGAGAGTCATTAGGATACACTAATGAGAATTTTGCAGCTATTTTACAAGCAAAAATCTCTACTTCTTTAGAAAATAAAAATGAAACAAATATTCTAACAACACAAGAATTACAGTATTTTAAAAATTATTTTCATTTTGCACAAAAATATGATGCTATTCTAAAGAAAGAATTTAAAGAATTTATTCAATTCAGGAATTGCACTAAAAATTTCCCACATGAAACGATCAGGGAAATTTTTACTCTAAACAAACTAATGAAAGAGAAAGTAACCAATGATAAGAGCCGGTATGGACAAATATACTCACAATTTTCATTGTTAATAAGTACTCTAAGATTTAGCTGCGACCTTGTTTTAATGTCGGGTGGGCGTATGGATAAAAAATATAGTCATTTTCCAAATATTAAAAAGGAAAAATTAAAATACGAAACTTTTCTTACTCAATCACTTACAGAAGACCTTGAATTACTTAAATTTTTTGATCGTGCTGAATTTAATTACTCCATTATTGTACAAAACGCCGTAAAAGAACAATATATTCAACTAAGTGATGTACTTAACTCTGAAGAAGAATTCACAGCGGATGATATTAGAAACAGTATCGCGAAAAAAATTGGTTTGGTTATTAAGGTTTACAAATAGCCCGATTGCGTAAGTAATTCAAAGTAACATTACAACGTGGTAAATGAAATTTTTGTTTACCTCTAGATATTTCTGCCTCTACGCCTCTGCGTTGAATTCGTTTAAAGAATGGATTAATACACGCGCTGTCAAAATAAGAAAAAATATCATCATCGCCTAATTCTTTTACTGTAACGTTTTCCAATTCTATTACTACATTTACTTTAAAGAAGATTTCCTGCGTTAGGCCTGAAGGGCCGGCATGATATAGCCCAGGTCGCAGCGAAGCGGAGGCCTGGGGGTAAATAAAAAAAAAATCGAGTCCTGAAGGGACGGCATAATCATGTACGTATCAATGTACCATCCAATGTCTTGTTTGTACTACCCCAGGCGCCTCCGCTTCGCTGCGACCTGTAGCTATTTCATGCCGACCCTTCAGGCCTAAAACAAGGAACTTTTCTTTAAATGAAAGTAAAAGAGTGGGAGAGAAAAAGCTATTAGTCTATTTTTTTTTCTGATTTTTAACAAAAATGGTTCATAGCACGGAGTGACGTAAGGAATTCCAGGAAAAAAGGAACTCCAGGAAAAATAGAAAAATAATAGAGCTCGTAGTGACACAAATATGAAATTAGTACTAATAAAGGTTTTAAGTAGTTTGTGTCTTATTAAAGAGGATTGGCTCATCGTCGCAAACTTGAGTCGCTCTACGAGTTCTATACTTTTTCTATTTTTCCCGGAGTTCATTACGTCACCCGGGCTTTGAACAGACGCTCTTCGAGCTCACGAAAAGTCGCTAGGCTTTATCTATCCTAAATTAACTCCGGATTGGGTCAAAGGATTGGGGTATGGTCTGCCTCCAATTCAAATGGAAAAATAAGCGAACATTTTGCGTTTTTTTTTGCAATTTAATCTATAATTATTATTTTAATATCGTTGTGTTATTAATTTGCAATATATATAATAATAATTAGAGATAGTAGCAATTATTTCTTGGAGGATTATATGGATATAAACCCAATCAGTTTTAATAAAATCATTAATAATAAAGTAGAGCTAGGGAAAAATATAAATTATGAGCAATTCAGAGGATTATTAGGGTTGGTGGCTCTGGCTATGTTTAATCACATCACTAACATTGTTGATGACTTTAGTAGAGATATTAGTAAAGAGGAAAGGGATTTCCTAAACTCAGCAAGAAATTCCATCAAAAATCTTGAATTAAAGCAATCTGCCATAAGGACCTCTCTTTCAAATAATGATCCGGATATGAAGAAGTTATTGAACGATGAAATTGAATTATTGTCCTCTATACCTCAATTTTTACAACAATTTCCAAACCTTGGGGTTGTAAAAGATAAAACAATCGCTACATATATTGCAATAAAATTAGCCAAGATAAATAGTTTTGCTAGTGGATACCTTAATCTTTTAAAGCACATCCTAGATACAGGAACTGAATATCTTGAAAGCGACTTGGATAAAATTAATAAATTATTATATGAAGAAACCTTATTAGATAAATTCAAACAAATTGCACCTAATAACAAATCACTAATTCAAGATCAGATAGAATTTGAAAACGCGAGAATTGAATTTTCATCCAATCCACCCTTGGCTTTAAAAAATTTAAATGAGTACTTGGCTCAGAGAATTACTGATTTATATAATAAGATAAAGAATTTACCAGGAAAAGAGGAATTACTCCAACTAAGAAGCGAATTAGAAAAAAAACAGTCCAAAATTAAGGAATTAGAATTAAATTTATTACATGTTGAACAAAATATAAAAATCGCAACGCGTTTTAATGATACAGCTTTACGGGATGAATCATTAAGATCTAAGACAAAATTTGAAAAACAAAAAAAAGCTATCGAAGATGAGATCTCTGATCTACCAGAACAAATAAAGACTCTATCAGATCAGATAGAAGCTAAAATAAAGAAATTATCTGATCAAGGATATATTGCAGATTCTCGTATTGGTAGTTTAAACTATTTTAAAGAACTAAATAATTTAATTAGTAATTATATCAGAGAATTAGGTGGGGATCCCATTTCAAATAAAGAAATTGCGCATAAAAAGTTCGGAAATAACGATTCAATAATAATCAAACATAAAAAAAATACGCTAAGTAAAAAACTCACTCGGCTTATTAAACATCTGAAGATATAAACTTTTTATTTAGAGCATAAAAGCAACAACTGGAAAGTCTCATAAAATCGATAATTAGATATTTTTTTTATGTGTATCAGAGTTATTTGAGTTTCTTCCGAGCTAAGGAAGCTATTGATTGATGCTTAACTAAAAATATCAAATGCCTTCCCTACCCAAATGAAAGCGAAAGAGGACTTTCGCACGGCGTTGTTGCATAATGCCTTCCACAGAAGGGTAAATCCAAAAATACGACGGCGTCAGATGCTATTGTATGCTATTGGGGGCTTATGCAGCTACCGGTACCCACTTACCTTTGGGCA
>JACDES010000065.1 GCA_013816265.1 Parachlamydiaceae bacterium
TTTCAGGACTCGATTATTTTTTTATTTAAACCCAGGCCTCCGCTTTGCTGCGACCTGGGCTATTTCATGCCGGCCCTTCAGGCCTAACGCAGGTAATCGTCCATAAAATAATTGTAGTAATAGAATTGGAAACCGTAATATTAAAAGAAATTAGGCGAATAACCTTTTTTCTTCCGACTCTCTCTTGAAAAAAATCATTGTGTTAGGCCTGAAGGGCCGGCATGAAATAGCCCAGGTCGCAGCGAAGCGGAGGCCTGGGTTAGTATAAACAAGACATTGAGTCCTGTAGGGACGGCACATTGATACGTACATGATTATGCGGCCCTTCAGGCCTAGCACAGATAGGCGCAGGCCTTGGTACATTCAAAAATCAGGTTAATACAGAAGCCTCAAGGACTTTGTTAAATAGTGATAACAAGGCATCGTTTTGATCGCTTTCGTTCAATATTCCAATAATTTCTTCTTCTACTTTCGCATCAATAGGTAAAATCTCGGGTTGCATGCTGTCTTGGACTAAATATTTGTGTAGGGATTCAATAAAACTACCATAAAAATTCTTTCTATGTTGTTCAAAATCAATAGGAGCAGGATCCTTTATTTTTTTTGTTTGATCTATTAATTTTTCGATATTTTTTATTACGTTACACAGGAAGTAATGATAGTTTCCTGCAATACTAATCGACATACGCTCGGTATTTCTATGCGCATCTCTTACTATTATGGCCTCAATTTTTTGCATATTGATTTCTTTTTTATCGAGCTTTTCTTTATATGCAGCTAGATAATCTCTGCGATAAATTTCTTCATAGTAAGGATATAACTTTATTTTAATTGCTAACTGAAACAATGTCGATAAGCCTAATTCATTTATACTATTATTTTCTCCATTTGAAGGGGAGAATGAAATTAAATTGTTTGTGTCGATATAGAAAATGCTTTTTAATTTCTCATTAAACTTCAATTTTTTTACTATTGTTTTTTCTTTTGATTCTTTGCGAGAGTTTTCAACATTAGATTTATTTTCTTCCAATGCTATTTTGTGATCTCTGAAATGAATATCAAAATTATTGTAGTATTTGTTTACATTTATTTTAAAGCATTCGAATACATAGTCGTCCTCGAATAATTCTGGATTTAATTTTTCCATTTTTACGAATGTTCTATATAAACGTTTGATATCATCTTTTGACGAGGCAAAAGTTCTCAAGCTAACAAAGCTAGGAAGAAATGTGCCTTCGTTGTAATTAATTATTACATATTTTCTATGTTTAGAATCTCCTGTGAGCAGTGTGTGTGTTAGAGATTGATTTGCTTCGAAAAAAAAATTGCACATATTTTCAATGACATCGTTAAACGATTCTAAAGGTCTTTCTGATAAAGATGTCATAGGTTAAAAACTCAAGTTAAAGACTTTGTGGATCTTAGCTTGTCATAAAGTTTAAGAAAATCATTCAAAGATAGGTCTTCAGGTCTTGCAAGGGGATTTAAGCCTATCTTTTCTAATGCATCAGACACACTGACGGAATCATAAATAAATTTTAGTGATGCCCTCAACATTTTTCTGCGATGGGAAAATGCTGTACGTGTTAATTCGAAAAATTTCTCTTCATCATCTACGTCAGGAGGTGTTTTTGTGTGTAGTACGATCACAGCAGAATCAACTTTTGGTTCCGGAAAAAAACAATGATGGCTTACAGAAAAGGCGTATTTTGGATTTGTATAAAAATTAAGAAATACAGTGAATGATCCATAATCCTTATTTCCTGGAATTGCCGCAAAACGTCTTCCAACTTCCTCTTGTACCATGACTGTGAAAGATGAAAATAAGTGACGCTTAGAAATTAAATATACAAGAATTGGTGTTGTCAGATGATAGGGGAGGTTTGCGATAACTTTAACTGGTCTTTTTTCAGAGAAGTGTTCCTCTAATGGAAAAGTAAGAATGTCATCACAAAAGACTTCTAGATGATTTTCTTCGGTTTTAAATCTTTCTAAAGCCTTTGCTAAAACAGTATCCTTTTCAACAGCAACAACATGAGCGCCAGCTTCTAAAAGGGCTTGTGTGAGGGAACCTGGTCCAGGACCAATTTCTAATACAAGATCGCCGGCTTTTACGTCTGCAGCAGCAACAATCTTACGGATAATATTTCCGTCGATTAGAAAATTTTGAGAAAGACCTTTTTTGGGAGCGATTCCTAATTCGTTTAAGAAATGATGAAGTTCGCTCGGCTTATAGATATGCATATATACCAGATCCCATCTTTTTGAATATCAGTTATTAACATATTTATCTATTTTAAGACAAATGGTTGATAATTCGATGGAATGGTTGCTTGCAAATCTTCATCGCGGATATGAAAATGTTGACGTAATTTTTTTAAATAGGCATCCGTTTCATTATCTGCCGTATCATTTAATAATTTTTCTTTAATAGTATTTTCCATTTCTTGATATGAAGGAACTCCACCAGGGATTTTTTCTTTGACATAGAAAATACGGTAGACTGTTGCATTATTACCGCGACTTTTGTGTGCAGATGGCTGACTTATCATTCCTGCACTCATACCAGAAAGAATTTCTTTGTAAGCGCTAGAAAGTTCTTGTTCATTGTTCAAAATTTCTTCTGATACGTTAACGCTACCTTTACGACCAAATAGTTTTTTCTCTTTCATTGTAGCTGACAATTTATCCAAAGGGATTTTTTCCTCAACTAACATTTGATAGGCAATTTTAGCATTATCTTCAGCTTTTTTCGTTGTCCTATCGCGGATTGTAACTACTTGATAACGCCATTTATTGTGGGTAGCGTTTTTAGGATCAGAAGCAAATTCGTCATAAGTCTGGCGTATTTTAGAAGGTGTGACAACGCGTAAGGCCTTGACGTTGACTTTCATATTTATCATTCGACGAATAAGAATATCGCCTTGAACAATTTTAGAAGCTTCATCGAACGTCATTCCGGCTTTATCTAAATTTTCAATAATACTTGGACCAAATAAAGATTCCATTTCTTGGCGCACATCGCCACTGCTCACCACAACCTTATGTTCCTCTGCATCTGCTAAGACTAGTTCTTTATGAATGAGTTCTTCGAAAACAGCTTTCCAATGGGCTTGGTAATATTGGAAACGGGCACCAACAGAAGATAGATATTCTGGATATTGTGAATAGAATAGCATATCCATTTTCTTTGCTACATCATAGGTGGAAATGGATTTTCCGTTTACTTTAGCTAAGATCCGATTATTGATATGAATGTGTGTGGGTTCTCCGGAGCGTAATGAATCAATCGGCGCAGCGTTAATTAAACTGAATCCCATTAGGAGTAAGATGCTAAGTAAGACTAATTTTTTTTTCATAGTTAGAATAGGGTTTGAGATTAGAAAGTTGTAATTATGATAGACTTATGCTCTTTTAAGAACAACTCCAAAAAAACCATCCATTCCGCCTATAGTAGGTAAACTTTGAAAAACTTCACCCTCTATAGTTAAATTATATGTTTGAATGAAATGTTCCATCTGCAGCTGATTTTCTTCTTTTAATAAACTGCATGTTCCATAAACGATACGACCGTCCGGTTTCAAAAAGCTTAGGGCTTTTTCAAAAATCATCCGCTGTTGTCCGACCAATCGTGGTAAAATAAATTCGTCAAATTTCCACTTCATATCCGGATTGCGTCTTAGTGTTCCAGTACCTGTACATGGGGCATCCACTAGCACCCAGTCCATTTTCTTTTTTATTTTCTCAAGCTGTGGGCTATCGGGCAATATCGTCTGAGCATTTTGAATTCCTGCCCGCTTTAGCCTTTTGCGAGCTTCCTGAAGAGCATGAGTGCGAATATCATGAACATAAATTTGCCCTTTAAGCTCTAGAATAGGAGCAAACGCTAAAGTTTTCCCGCCCGATCCTGCACAGTAATCTAAAACGAGATTTCCTGGTTTCGCCTGAACGAGTAGAGCTAGCAGCTGGCTCCCTTCATCTTGCACTTCGAAAAATCCCTCTTTGAATTCTGGAAGCTCAAAGAAATTAATTTTTTTATGAAAGATAATTCCATTAGGCGAATGAATTGTAGGTGATACCTCGTAGAGATCTTTCCATTTTTCCAAAAGGTTGTCTCTAGTAATTTTTAATGTATTAGCCCTCACAACAGTAGGAGCGGGAGTATTGCTAATTTTACAAAGCTCCGTCGCTTTTTCTGTTCCGTGGGATGATTCAATAAGTTTAAACAATAATGGAGGAAAACTGATACGTGTATGAATGGGAATATCCTCTTGTTGTTGCAATTGATTTAAATCAACTTGGCAATAGGTGTTGTAAATCCCCTCCCATGAGAGAGGTTTTTCGGTTATATATTCCAATAAGCCAAGCCATCGAATCAAAGCATAAATTGTTTCTGCAAGAAATCCGCGATCTTTGGAACCTAAAGCTTTATTCTCTCTAAAATAAAAGTGAATAAAAAGATCGAGCGGAAGCGTTTGCTTATCATAAGCATCTAATAATGTAAAAAGATGGTGTTCTCTAAAAGGAATTTGAGCCATAATAGGTATAGTATAAGTATTAACGACTTGCTTTGCAAGAAATCAAATTATCCTAAGATCAACAATGTGCATTCATGATGAATATTTCAAAACTTAATCCTTATAATAAAACCTTTTTATTGATCCTATCTTTTTGTTTAGTGGCATTTGGTCAACCTGCATGGAATGGTTGGATCAGTATTCTTTCTGGCTTAGTGGGATTTGCACTTTTTTGGCGGGTTTTACTTGATGTACCAGAAAAGGGATACCGTTTTTGTATAGGTATGGGATGGTATGCCGGAATTCAGATTGTCCAACTGGCGTGGATGATATCCCATCCATTTTCATATATATATGGAGTTCTTTTCTTTTGTGCTTATTTGATGGGATTTCAATTTGGATTGATATCCATGTTAATAACGCCTAATCTTTTTACCCGATTTTATCGTCTATTATTGGTTGCGGGACTCTGGGCTCTTTTAGAATGGTCGCGTTTGTTTGTGCTATCCGGACTTCCATTTAATCCTGTAGGACTTACATTAACAGGATCCATTTATTCCATGCAATTCGCATCGATTGGGGGTGTTTTTTTACTTTCCTTTTGGGTTGTCATAACGAATTTATCACTTTTAAGAATGTGGTTATATAATTTTAGATGGAGTTATGTTGCCGCTGCTATCGTTATTTCTTTTTTTCCTTATGTTTTTGGTTTTATTCATTTATCTAATCATTTGTCTAAACAAGAAAAAGAAAATGCCACCATATCAGCATTGCTTGTGCAGCCAGCAGATCCTATTGAAGAGTCGATGGGATTTAAAAGTGCTGATGAGGCGCGTCAATTTGTCTTGGATGAATGGAAGCACATGCTGGAATTAACCAGCGGGTTTAATGGAAGTAAAATAGATTTAATCGTTTTTCCCGAATACGCCGTTCCATATGGAACATATTATCCTGTTTTTTCTTATTCTGAGGTAAAAAAAATCTTTAAAGATCTCTTTGGAGATAAATATTTATCAGCTTTGCCCCCATTGGAAGATCCATATGCAGCTAATATTGATACGCACAAGGGGCCTCAATGGTTGGTTTCAAATGCCTTTTTTCCTCAGGCTTTGGCGAATATATTTCAAGCTGATGTGATAGTAGGTTTGGAAGATAGTATTTATGTAAAAAATAAGAAAGACGAGGCCTATAGCTCAGCCTTCCATTTCAGCCCGAATAATCAACTTCAGAAGCGTTATGAAAAAAGAGTACTTCTTCCCATGGGTGAATATATTCCTTTTGAATTTTGTCGTGATATAGCCGCAAAATATGGAATTCAGGGGTCTTTTACGTGTGGAACGGAAGCAAAAGTGTTTAATGGAAAAATTCTCTATAGCCCTTCCATCTGTTATGAGGAGGCTTTTGGGCATTTGATGCGTGAAGGGCGTGCCAAGGGAGCTGAAATCATTGTTAATTTGACGAATGATGGATGGTACCCAAATTCGATGTTACCGCAACAACATTTTGATCATGCCCGTTTAAGGACTGTGGAAAATGGGATTCCATTAGCGCGTGCCTGCAATACAGGATTGACGGGGGCTGTGGATAGTCTTGGGCGGATTGTTGCCACATTGGGAGATGGTTCTGTCGTATCGCAAAGTACGCCTGGGGCATTGAGGGTGGAAATTCCGACCTATCATTATGCGACTTTGTATACGTGGTGGGGTGATTTTTTTGTTATTGGGATGAGTTCAATTTTTATATTTATTGGTGCTATTGATTGGTTGAGGCGTTGAGTCGCGATTTCCTTTGCCACTACCGTGGCAATATTGGTTGTTTAATTATTTTCCCAGGGCAGCAAAGCTGACCTGGGCTATTTACCTTAACCCCTCCGGGGTTATTTTATGAACATTATATTAATTCACACCGTTTTTTTGAAAAGATAATTTATTTCTTAAAACCCTTTAGGGTTTAGGTAATTAGCCCAGGTCAGCTTTGCTGCCCTGGGAAAAAAAGAAACAACAAAAATTAACACGTTAGTGGTAATTTGTTGTTTAAACCCTTCAGGGTTTAGGTAAATAGCCCAGGTCAGCTTTGCTGCCCTGGGAAAAAAGAAACAACAAATATTGCCACGGCAGTGGCAAAGGATTATGCAAAACGAATAATTTTCGCGTTTAACCTAACGAGGCTTTTTAACGTCAAGATCAACGTCATTGATAAATAATTCGATCTCTTTTTGAAGTCTTGTTTCTTTTAAAGATTGTTGTAGATCATCCATGTATTTAATTCTTTTTTGAAGATCTTCAAGTTCTTTAGAATGTTCACTTAAATTGTTAAAATCAATTTGCATCCAACCATATGCCGCAGCAGTTATATCAGCGGCTAAGAATAATTTACGGTATCGATTTGTTTCAAAATCACCAAATTCACCTTTTTCTTTCCAATATAGATGGGGATAATTGATGCTTGCAGAATGGCCAAATATGTCTTTACAGGAAGGAAGAATTTTATGAATTAAATCTTCCACAATCAAAAACAAAGGTTGTGCTATTGAAACACGCTTTTCAAGTGTATAAAGATGAAGTTTCGGATCATATAATTCTGTTTCATTGCTTTTAAAAACTTGTACATATTCTTTTGAAAACGTTTTTAACTTTTCTTTGAAAATTTCTACGGCTTTTTTTTCTATATGATAAATCGCTTTGTTTTGGCTCTTAATAACCCATATTGTAAATCCAAATTGAGCTAATGAAAGAGCTGTAGCACCAACCAGAAGTGGAGGACAATAAAAAACTGCAGTGAAGAATAAACAAATCATTGTTTGATGAATCCGAATACCGGCCGTGTCGTCTTCGCCGTTTTGGAATTGTTTGATTTGTTTTATTTTTCTATTACATCCATCCAAAGTAGTTGTGTCAATTTCATTCACTTCAGAACGTTGTTGATATGTTTCAACAGCTAAGAATGGTATTCCAATAAACGGTATATTTGATAATCGCATATGTTATTTCGCCTTTTTAGGGGGATTTAAATCAACTTCTTTAATAAATAATTCTGCTTCTGTCAATAAATCCCATTTTTTTAATTCATGCTGTGTGGCTTTAACGTATTGTGGCCAATCTGTGTAGGTATTTATATAATCAGAGTCGCATGTTAAGGCATTTAAAAAGGCTGTTGTTGAACAAGCTTCAATTTCTAATTCTTGATGACGTGTCGTATTTTTTTCACCAAATCCACCATCTTTTTTAAATCCTAAATGTGAGTAAAACAAACCGTCATGTTTCACTTTTCCGAATATGCCTTTAACAATAGGGGTTTGAACTGCGACTCTATTTTCAGCAACTAATTTTAGCAAGGGCCTAGTCAATTCCACTCTTTTTTCTTGTGGGAGTTGATGGAAATTTTCATCGAACAACTCATTCTTTGATAATTCGATCTGTTGCCTAAGTTTAAGCACGAATTGGGAGAGGTGACTTTTAAAAATTTCAATTACTTTTTTCTCGCAAGCACAAATAGAATTGGTATTGTATCTCAATAAAAAAGCAGTGATTGTAAATGGAGCAATGAAAACTGTGCTTACGGTAATTAAGATGGGAGGATAGTGAAGCATGACAGTTACAAAGACTGCTGTAACCATTTGACAGAAAGCCATGTTCATGGTTCCTTCTTCAAACTTATCTAAAGCTGTTATTTCATGAACTTTTTTACTGCAATCTTCCAATGAATCAGTAGCCATTTTAGTTATTGCAGAACGATGACAATAATCTTTAACAAATAAAAAAGGTAGTCCAACTAGAGGTATATTTTCTGTTCGCATCTTTAAAAAATCCTTCGAGATATAATTCTTTAATTATTTGTTGAGCACACGAGTAACTCCACAATGAAAGCGAAAGAGGACTTTCGCACTCCAAACGCTTCGCGAGTCATTTAGAAAACCTATTTTCAAAGCTACGCAAAGCGTTTGGAGTGCGAAAGCCCTCTTTCGCTTTTCATTTTTAGAGATATTCTTGGCATTCATATACATTATTTTGCATTAATAGGCGGTGTCAAATCCACTTCTTTAATGAACAATCTCATTTCATTTTGCATTTTTTCTTCTTTCAATTTTTTCTGTATTCCTTGGATGTAATCTTTCCATTTTATTGGATCCTCAAATTTGGATCCATAAGAAGGGTTATTACTAGGGAGTTTTAAGCGAACAAGATGGGCTTTTAATACGTGGGCAGCACTTTCGAACTCTAATAGTCGATGTGTATTTCCTACTTTTCCGTCACTTCTTATTTCAGACCATTTTAAGTGCGGATACTTTTCAAACACTCCTCGAATGTCGGTAAAAGGGTAATCGTCAGGAAACATATTGAATATCTGATATTCTAGAATATCAATAAGAGGATTAATCAAAGCAGCTCTTTTTTGAGGAGTATAAGTATAGAAATTTTCGTCATAAATTTCGTTTCCGTGCTCGCTGAATATTTTTTTTATATCTTCAAGATAGATTTTCAACCTGTGCTTGAAAACAACAATTAGTTGTTTTTCGGTAGCATCCTTTAGCAAGTTACTATTTTTTGAAACTAAATAACCGGTAAATATCATTTGAACAAACAGAATTGTGCGTACTGTTGTAGTTATAATAGGAAACATAGTAGCCAAAAATAAGGCTGTAATTGTTTCAACAACGGATAAAACAAAAGGGGTGATTTCTGTATTAATTAAATTTTTAAGAAGAGTTATTTGTCGGTCACAGCCCTCTACAGTATTAGGATCCTCTTTTTTTCGTGCTGAAGAATTGCGATATTCTTCTATGCCTATAAATGGTAATCCAACAATTGGTAAACAGAATTGCATTTTATTATTTCCTATTATTTTGCGTTTACTGGTGGCGTTAAATCCACTTCTTTAATGAATAACAGCATTTCATTTTGCAGTCTTTCTTCTTTCAATTTATTTTGTATCTTTTGAATGTACTCTTTCCATTTTATAGGATCATCGTGTTTAGACTTAAACGAGGAGTGGTCACTAGGGAATTTTAGACGATTTAGATGGCTAATAAGCACGTGTGATTCTATTTCTAGTTGATCATAACGAGTAGTCTTGCTTTCTTTGCCATCATAATAACTTTTCTCAGTAAATTGTAAATGAGGATATTTTCTGAAAATATCGTAAGAGGCTGAAAATTCCATTCCTTTAGGAAAGATTTTGGGTATCTTATTCTTTACAATATTAAGAAGTGGATCGATTAATTCAGCTCTTTTTTGAAGAGTTAGCAAACAGAAATTTTCATCATAAATCTCATTACCGTGTTCTGTAAATATTTGTTTTATTTCATCTAGATAAGTTTTAAGGTTATTCTTGAATACCTCGATTAATTTTTTTTCAGTTTTAACTACCAATTTTTCATTTTTTAGGAGTAAAAGGCCTGTCAATACTGTTTGACCAAATAAAATAAGGCAAACATTTGTCGATATGACTGGAAACATGGTAGCCAAAAATAGTGCAGAAATTGTTTCAACGATCGACAAAAGATAAGGTAACGATTCGTTGTCAAGTAAAGTTTTGAGATTTACAATTTGTCTTTCGCAACTTTCTAATGTTCTAGAATCTTCTTTTTTTCGATCTTTATAACAGCGATATTCTTCAATACCTAATAAAGGTAATCCAATAATTGGTAAACAAAATTGCATTTTATACCCTCCTTTGAAGGGTCTTAACGATATGTTTTTTAGGATAATAATCGTAAAACTGCCTAGTAATACCACTCATAGTGCTTGTCAAATATTCATTTTCCTCATTTAATTTCTCCAGCATTTTATCCATGTAAAATCCCCAATTTTTTTCTACATAGCCCAGGTGTTTCTCACATATTCTTGTTACTTCAGGTGTAGTAAGATTAGATGGATTAATACATACGAGTTTTAAGCCATTTAGAAGATCAACAAATATTTCTGAATGTTCTTTTAATCTTGGATATAACTTATCACTTGGTTTTATTCCCTTGGGTTCATCCCAAATTTCATTAACCAAACGATAATCCGTAGGATTTTCTGGAAATAATTTTAATATTTTATTGTTCATTAAATCCAGAAGGGGATCAATAAATACAGCTTTTTTTTGAGGAGCAAAATGAATAGATTCATGATCAAAAAAATCTTCATCACCAATATCATTTTCACGATCTGTCCAAAAAATTTTATTTTCACAGTCAGCAAATAATATTTTTAATTCTTTTAAATAAATTGCAATATTGTTCTGGAAAATCGCTCTTAAATTTCCCCCTTTTATTACTCTCAATTTTTCATTTTTTAAGAGTAATAGACCTGTCAATGCCATCTGACCAAATAAAACAAGGCAAACAGTTGTCGATATGACCGGGAACATGGTCGCCAAAAACAGTGCTGAAATTGTTTCTACAACTGCTACTTGAAAAGGAAGGAATTCGCTATCCATTAAAGTTTTGATATTTGCAACTTGTCTTAAGCAACCTTCAAATGTTTTAGAATCTTCTTTTTTTCGTTCTTTATAACAGCGATATTCTTCGATACCTAATAAAGGTAATCCAACAATTGGTAAACAAAATTGCATTTTATAGGGTCCTTTTTATTGTTTAATATTAAATTTAAAACATTATTTTATATATTTAATTAATAAAAATCAATTAAAAATTGGTCGGTTGATTAAAATTAATCTTTGCATCATAGAAATTTTATCAACTTGCGTAAAATCTTCATGCTTATTAACATGTTACAATCTGAAATTTATAGAATTTTAACAATAGGCATACGTGGTTACCGTTAATCCCACACTAACAAAGATCGTTCGCAAGCAAAGAACACTGAAAGAGCCAACATCTTTTTCAGGTATAGGTATCCACACCGGAAAAGTGGTTAACCTAAGATTTTGCCCTGCAAAAGAAGGATCCGGGATTTATTTCAAGCGTGTCGATTTACAGAGTCAACCCATCATTCCCGCCACATTAGAATATGTCCAAGATACCTCTCGCAGCACGACTTTAGGGATTAAAGATATCCGCATTCATACTGTTGAGCATGTGTTAGCTGCCATAAAAGCTTATCAGATCGATAATGTGTGTATCGAAATTTCTAGTATCGAACCGCCGGTTGGCAATGGAAGCTCTGATGTATTCGTCGAGATGATCGAACGAGTCGGTGTTCGTGAACAAGAAGGTACTTTACCCATTGTAAAAATAATGCAGCCCGTCTATTGGTCAGAAGGGGATATTCACTTGGTTGCCCTTCCATATGATGGTTATCGAATTAGTTATACTCTCAGCTATCCGGATTCGAAATTTCTTCGTGCTCAATATCACTCTTTAATAATTAATGAAGAAAATTTTAAAAAAGAAATTGCTCCTTGTCGTACCTTTTCACTTTATAAGGAACTATCCGTTTTGATGGATCGTGGATTAATCAAGGGCGGTAGTTTAGATAACGCCGTTGTGATTAAGGAAGATGTTATTATTAGTAAAGGCGGTCTTTTTTTTCCTGACGAAATGGCCCGCCATAAAATTTTGGATGTCATCGGTGATATGTCATTGATAGGTTTTGATTTTCATGCACATATCATAGCAGTTCGATCAGGGCATTCGTCTAATTTTGCTTTAGCAAAAAAGATATTAAATCAAATTACGGAGAATAAGGAATGAAACCTTCAGAAACATCTCCAGTGCTTGATATCAAACAGATTATCAATATATTGCCACATCGATATCCATTTCTGCTCGTAGATCGTGTATTAGAAATGGATCTTGAAAAAGGTTATATTTTAGCACAGAAAAATGTCACCATAAATGAAGCCTTTTTTCAGGGACATTTTCCGGATGTTCCTATAATGCCTGGTGTGATCATTTTGGAAGCCCTCGCTCAAGCTGGGGGAATTCTCGTTCACTTGAAAGGTAAAGAAAATAAAATCGCAATTTTATTAAGCGTTAACAATGCCAAATTTAGACATCCTGTAAAACCAGGCGATGTGTTGTTATTACGAGGTCAAGGATTGCATTTTAGTAGTAAAGGTGGACGTATTAAAGCGGAAGCATTAGTGAACGATAAGGTTGCAGTTGAAGCTGAAATCGGGTTCGTTTTTGTAGACAAAAGTCAAATTTGAAACATTAGATCAATATATTTTAGTTTAGGTTAGTTTTCATGCATAAGTCTTCTCAGATTCATTCTTCAGCTGTTATTGCACCAGGTGTTACCATTGGTGAAAATGTCACTATTGAACCCTTCGTTGTTATTAATTCACCCCATGTTGTTATTGAAGATAACGTCACAATTAAATCCCATGCGTATATTGAGGGGCATACAACGATCGGTGCAGGTACTGTCATTTATCCATCAGCATGTATTGGTACCAAAACACAAGATTTAAAGTTTCGCGGTGAAAAAACTTTTGTCAAAATCGGAAAAAATTGTGAAATCAGAGAATACGTCACTATAAATTCATCATGCCAGGAAAATTCGGTTGTACAAGTAGGTGACAATTGCTTGATCATGGCTTATTGCCATATTGCACACAATTGTGTGGTCGGTAACCGAGTCATCATGAGCAATGGTGCGACTTTAGCTGGACATGTAATTGTAGAAGATCACGCAATTATTGGTGGAATGACTGGAGTGCATCAATTTGTTCGCATTGGCCGTAACGCCATGGTGGGTGGAATGAGTCGTGTGACGCATGATGTTCCTCCCTTCACAATAGGTGCTGGAATCCCTTTCAAATTTGGTGGATTAAATATTATAGGATTAAAACGTCACGGATTTCCTCTTGAAACTAGACGTGAACTCAGTAAAGCTTTCAAATTATTATATCGTTCGCAACTGAAAATTGAAGAAGCTCTTGATCGAATTGAGTCTGAGATTTCCATGTTACCTGAAGTAAAGCAATTCGTCGATTTTTGTCGCAGTACTCGCAGAGGATTGATGGGTCTTCATGTTAATGATGATGAATCTGTTCCTGTTGAAGAAGAAGAGGATGTTGCTTTAAGACGTTAAGAAAAAAGATCTATCTGGTGTGAATAATGAAAATTATCTATTTTGGAACCCCATCATTTGCAGCAGATGTTATCGAGTATTTATTTAGAAATAAAGTTGAGATTGTTGCTGTCGTTTCTAAGCCTGATCGTCCCAAAGGACGTTCCGGCAGTCCTGTTCCAACCCCAGTAAAGACTGTCGCGCTAGCTATTAATCCATCCATCCCAATATACCAACCTGAAATTGTGTCTGCACCGGAATTTAGCGATGTACTCAAACAATATAATGCCGATTTGTTTGTTGTGGTTGCTTATGGGGAGATCATCAAACAGCATTTGTTGGATATGCCTCGATTGGGATGTATTAATGTCCATGCAAGTCTTTTGCCAAAATATCGAGGAGCCGCCCCCATTCAAAGGTCCATTATTGACGGAGAAGCCGAAACGGGTGTCACCATCATGCATATGGTGAAAAAAATGGATGCTGGGGACATGATCAAAGTTGTAAAGGTTCCGATTGGACCAGAAATGACGTATGGGGAACTAGAAGTCTCTCTTTGTGAAATTGGAAAAAAAGCACTTTTAGATGTCCTAAGCGAGTTTGAAAAGGGTGTTATTAAAAGAGTTCCTCAGGATATTTCACAGATCACATTTGCACCAAAAATTGAACTTGAAGATTGTGAGATTAAGTGGGGCTTACCCGCACAACAATTGCACAATCTAGTCAGGGGAGTTAATCCCCATCCAGGTGCATGGTGTTTTGTACATGTTCGTGGTGAGAAAAAACGATTAAAAGTAATGCGTACACGAGTCTATTCTTCTTCTGATATCGCTCCCGGTAAAATTTTGAGTACTTCTAAACAAAATTTAATTGTTGGGACCGAAAAAGATGCCTTAGAACTTATCGAAGTTCAACTTGAAGGCAAAAAACCGATGAGTTCATCCGAACTTATTAGGGGCATTCCATTAGATCAATTATCCTTTTCTTCAAACTAAACTAAACAGTTCCCTTGCTTAAAACCTTCTCAACGAAGCTTTTTTTGTCCATTTTTGTCCATAAAGTCCATATAGTCCATAAAGTCCATAAAGTCCAAATTCATGGACGATATGGACTTTATGGACAAAAATGGACAAAAAATGGACAAAAATGGACAAAAATGGTTGAAAGTTGCTTCGCTTGAGGGAGAGCCCCCAATAAAAAAAAATATTCGTTTAACCTTTTGTTTTTAAATGGTTTTTTTTATTTAATTGTTGAATTAATATATTTATTATGATATAATTATTTATTAAAGTTAGTAAAATATAGTTATAAAATATAATCGAGAGGGCAACAAATGAAATTAATCAGCACTATTAAAACTTATACAAGTTACGGTTTTACATCAACTTTTCAAACAGCGAATAAAATCGCTACAGATCCCGGCTCATTCAAGAAACTGGGTGGAATTATTACAGAAGTAATAAAGGCGATGGATTATAAAACCGGTGCATCTCATTTACCAAACTTGGTGCAGAATCTTAAGGGAAGCAGTGAATTAATAGAATTATGGGATGGTGCTAAAAATGTCAAATATTGGGCTAAGCCTTTTGAGACGATCGGAATTGATAAAGAAAAGCTTTCTCTTTCCTTGGATAGTGCGATAAAAACATTACCACAAAAATCAATAAGAACAGGAAAAACAGCCGAAGAGCTTACTAAAGCGGCCTTTGACAATAGTAAAAATGTAAAAACGCAAGAAGAATTCTTCAATAGTTTAGAAAGATCTTTAGTTGAATCTGGGTATAGTTATTCGCAAGCAGGAAAAATTATTGAGAACGTTCAAATTGTGATGAAGCCTAGACCGATAATGGAAATATTAATTAAGATAAGTGTCACTGTAGGTAACTTAGGGGCAAATTTAAACATTTTGGATAAATGGAAAGTTATCGATTTAGCTAAAATGGCTGGTTCAGTTGGAACAAAAGCTCCCGTCTTGAAGTATGTCATAGCGATTTCTCTTGGAAATGCTATTTCTGCCGCCTATGGGTGTGCTCAAGTGTTAGGCACATTAGATTCTTCTTACAAGATTATTACTTCTCAAAGAGAGATTTTTAATGCGAAAAAAGGGGAATCCACTGACGGAGCTGTTAAGACGCGTAATCGAGCACTTTGGGAATTAGCTAATGCCGGAACGGATTTAGCGATCACTGTGGTCAATACGTGTGTGCTTCTTAATTATTCCTATTTTGTCGCTCTCAATCCCCCTGTATTTATTGCAATGGCTATTTGCTCGAAGAGTATTGGTTTGGCAAAAAATCTTATTTATTCTTAATACCAGTGAATCAATCTTAGTCCCTCGATTGATATTCAATGACGATCTTTTTCATTAAAATGAGGAAGATCGTCTTTTTTATTCTCTTTAAAATCAATAAACAATTAAACGCAATTCTTGTGCGTAGAATTTGATAATTTTTAAATAAACATTAAATTATTTAGTTTGTTTTTCTATTTTAAAAATCATCAATTACTTCTTTAAGTATCGAATCTCTTGATTTTATCAAGTTAATGTGGAATAATTTGACTCTTTTCATTATATGATTAGCTGAATGAGTTAATTAAGTCGAGAAATAGCATCTACGATTGTATGTGGATATGATTTCTTGAAATATGATGAAGTGAATGTTCACAATTATTTGTTAAGTTAACGAGGAGTAAACAATGAGTGGAACTATTAGTCAAAAGCTAAGTAATGGATATGAGTCTGCGAAGAGTGGGGTTGATTATGCTTGTCAAAAAACAGGTAATTTCATTCTTGATGTAAGTAAATATAAACAAAATCCTGATGTATTTCAGAAGACGATTCAAGTAGCTTATTCGATTTTGGCGGGAGTCAGTTATTATCAAGGATCAAAAGTCTTAAGCAAAATTACAATCACATTGACGTTAACATCATTCATGCATACATTTTTGGGATTTCTAAAATTACCACGCACAATTACAAGACCAATTACATATCAATCAATTGATGATGAAGCATTGAAAGTGAAAATTCTTCCCGTCATAAGACAAGCAACAAAGTTCACTGAGGCAACTACAGAAAAATTAACCAATGAGAGAATAAGAGAGATTCTCACTGAAATGAAGACTAATGATATCTCTTATAAAAACACAACAGAATTTGCTATTGTCTTACAGGATAAATTTAATTCGCGTCCATATGAACACAATATTGAGTTGAGAACGATAGATATTCCTATCCACAAACAGAGTAGACTAAGTAAAATTGCTGCTGTTGCATTTTCAATTGGAGACCTACTCAGTATTCCTATATTCTTAAATAATGGATGTAACCTTTATTTTGGAACTTTGGGTAATAAGTTAATGGGTCTTGTTGGACTAGGTGATTTAGCTACTTCTATCGGCAACACAAGTGCATTCCAATTGGCTGGTAAACTCAATCTCGATAGAATAGGTTGGGGGGTATGCGCCGTTGCTTATGCAAACCAAATGGTGGATGCTATAAAAGAACTAAGATATGAAAATTTAGCTGAATATCAGAAAAATAGAGCATTGTTAACTATTATTTCCTCTGCTGCAGAAGTCATTTTCTGTTCAGCAGGTATGTTTGGGCTTATCCATGAAAAAAAGGCGTGGCTAATTGGGCTCGCAATTTTCGCTAAATCGATCGGTATTGTCAATATCGTCCTCAAAGATAAAGACCCTCAATATCAAACACGATTTCTTGGGATACCAGCTTAAAAACTTATATAAAATTTAATTACGAGGATTAACATGGTTGCAATAGCAAATAGAATAGTTGAATATACCAAAGAAGTTGCCTACAACGGTACTATTGGTGCAGTGGAAGGGTTACGACAAGTTGGTTGGATTAATGGAATGTATAAAGTTTATAGCATGCAAGGTTTTGAGAAATTATCAAAATCTGTGCTTGCAACTTTTGGGCTCGCTTCACAATTTTGTAATGTTAAAATTTTTGGAGACTTAATAAAAGCCTTTGATTCACAAAGAGCGGTGATCTACGGTGTGATGAGCATTGATAATTTAGCGAAATTTCTTCAAAGAGATGGGAATGGACGTGTTAAAATCGTCATTCCAGAAATTACTGAATTATTGAGCGTTATCGGATCATTTTTTGAAACAGGAAAATTCTTGCAAAGACAAGAAGTATTCAAATTTGAATCATGCTCTGCTTTAGCGAATAGTTTAGGTAAGTGGGAAATTTTTGGTGAAAAACCATTTACATATAGACCGTTCACAGCATTTTGCGATAAGCCTAAGGAATTCTTTATATTCATTTCATGTATCATCGATTTGGGTCGAACAACGGTAAACTTTTTCAGGCCAAGTGGAGATACACCAGAAACTAAAGATGCCAATCGTTTAAAGGAACTTGGAACCGGAAACGTATTAAAGCAAGTGGGAAATATGGGTAAATTGTACCTCATCTGGAATGGAACAACATCCCATACCAGATCATTTGCAATTGTGAATTTTGTAACTCAAAACGCTAGCTTACTAGCTTTTCTTATTAAGAATAACTTTAAAAAAGCATAGTTCTTTTTTCGATTATTCTTAAAAAAAATAAGGCCTGTTGACATATTGTCAACAGGCCTTTTTTGCTATAAAAGCGATTAATTAAGTGAAAAGTTTATTCAGAGTCTCTTGGAACTGACAAACGCCTTCATTTAATATTGATTGTGGTTGTGCTCTAGCTTGTTTTGCCCAATCATCAGATAATGATAATTGGTGCATGATCGTTTTAATATTACCTTTAAAGCGACCTTGAGCCTCTAAATACAGATTCTGATCACCAGAAACATTCTTTACATAATATTGGATAACAGGACTTTCATTTCTTAAACGTTGTAAATTCGCTAATGCAAGTTTATGTTCTTTGGCGTTAGATTTCTTAGGAACATTCATTACATCAACAAGAGAAGCCTGTAAGTATTGAACTTCGGGACAATCTTTTTCCAAAGTACTCAATAATTCGATTGCTTCGCTATTATCCCTTGGTTTGTTTACACTACTGAAACTCAATACATAATGCATGATCAGCGTTTGAATACGCATTTGTTGATTCTGCTTAAAACGACCAATTGATGGATTTGAATCATTATATTCTGTCTTATCTTTCAAACTTTTGCTGAACAGTCTATTTTCTTGGTTTAGTAACTCTTCTATCACAAGACGTAAATGGACTGGACTTTCACCGATGCGGCCTTTGCCGGGTTTATTTATTTCCTGAATAAAATCATCAAATTGTTTAGCAAGGAGAACTTCTTTTGAAAATACCTCTTTAATTCCCTTAGCAACTTCCGTTTCTTTTTTCTTTACTGTGCTGGCGAAGGTTTGATTTCTTATGAGCAATGCAGATGGGCTACCAATTTTAATTTCCAAAATTGTTTGCTTCTCGATCACATTCGCTGGGAATAAATAAACTTTAATTCTTTTTACACGATTCATCACACAAAGTACATCTTCTTTAATTTGAGCTAGTTGCGGACCTGTAAGGGCTCCTGGTGTTGTCAAAACAGTGATAGCGCGGGAATAAAAATTATCAAGTGCCCCTTCAAGCTTTTTATAGTTTAATCGTTCTTCTTTAAACATAATTCCAGTTTTGTGTAAGCATGATTTAATTGAAGACTTAATAAAATTTAATAAACCTGTTTGTGGGACTTCTAATCCAATTTGATTAGCATCGATCGCCCTGAATCGACCATGGGATTTTGCAATTTCACCTAATTTATGTGTATAATTAGCAAATTTTATATTTGAAACTGAATTCATTTAATCTCCTTAATAAATTATTAGTTATAATAAAATGTCCATTATAATTAATTCTATTAATAATGTAAATGTTTTATTTTAGTTTGATTTTGTTTGTAATTTTTAATTATAATATTTGAATAAAAAAGACCTTATTCCCTAGAGAACAAGGTCTGAAAATTTAACAAATAAATTACAATTATATTTTTACGAGAAAAATGTACGTGGTGCATGGGTAACGATCTCCTCTCTATTAAATTCTTTAACATCAGACCTGGTAAATAAAGTATTTAAATTTTTTGTCGCTAAAGCCAAATGTTTATCACCAGATAAACTTAAGGGTTTAGCACCCCAATCACCCTTTAGTGTTAAAGCTGCTTCAAGTTTAGGTAATTGAGTATGCAGTTGACTTCTGACTTTTGAATAGGCTTCTAGGTTAGTTGAGAATCGAGAAATATATTTATCGATGACGTAATTACGAGCATCTAATTTAGCCAATTCTAATCTTTCTCGATCCGTGAAGGTTTTTTTACCGCTACCGACAGGGAAAGTAGAAATAAAGGTCATTGTTAATAATTGAACGCGTAACTTTTGTTGATTTCTCACATGGGGTGGTAAACTTTTGTTCCAAACACCAGAACTAAAGAAATCATTTTCTTGCTTTATCAAATTTCCAATTTTTTCACGTAATTGAGGTCCATTATTTCTACGGCCATCTGCTGTTCCAGTTAATTTGTGGACTTCTTTTAATAGATCAAGGGATTGTTTATTTAATAATTCATTTTGATTTATTATGAGCTTATCCTCAAGCTCTACCTGAATTTTTTTAAAGTTAGAGGAAAATACATGGGACTTAACTTTTTTCAAGCGATCATCAATAGCAATCAAATCATTAAGGAATTCTGATCTGGTTGTGGAATTCATTGATTTATGAGCTAATACAGTGATGGCTCTCTTATAAAAAGTAGTCATGGCGATTTCTAAATCTTTATTTTGTGCCTGCTGTTTTTTACCGACAATACCTAGATAGTTGCTAAAGCGTTCCACAATACCTTGTTTTGTTATTTCCAATGTATTGATATCAAGAGCTTTAAATCGCCCGTCATGCTTGGCGGCAGTGCCTAATTTATGTGCTAAATTAATAAATTCTTGTTCATTAGAACGTGATATATTGATTGCAACCATAAAGGCCTCCAATTTAATTTCTGAATTTTACTATTATAGTGCATTTTGCATGCCAATTTTTTTATTACGTGCCCTAGCTGTGCCCATTCTTGTGTTAGAGAATATCTAAGATGAACAAGAAATCTATTAATTGCATCCAGAAATGACTCTCAAACAAAGCGAAAGAGGACTTTCGGAAAGCGCCGATTAAAATCGGCTAAGAATCGCGGATGAGAGAGCCGCACACTGAAGGTTAAAGCAAAATCACAGTGGCTACGAGTCATGCGCGGATAACCGTA
>JACDES010000161.1 GCA_013816265.1 Parachlamydiaceae bacterium
TTTTTAGATATGCTTATTTTTAGTTACTTATAAAAACGAACCTTCCTTAACCGAATGCCATTGAGCGGAGGCCTGGGTGTAAATAAAATAATAATCGAGTCCTGAAAGGACGGCATAATCATGCACTTTATCAATGTGTCGTCCTTACAGGACTCAATGTGTTGTTTGTACTGTCCCAGGCCTCCACTTCGCTGCGACCTGGGCTATTTCATGCCGGCCCTACAGGCCTAACACAAGAAACTTTTCTAAATTGGATGTGGATAAAATAGTGGGAAAGGAAAAAAGGCTATTCGCAAAATTTTCTCTTATTTTGACAGCATTGGGCTTTGAACAGATGCTCTATCGAGCTCACGAAATGAATTCTAGATTTAAATCAATTTTTCAGTCTCAGCGATGCGTACTCCAAAGAGTCGGAACAACATCATTAAACATCATGTCATTGCTTATACTTTTATAGTATAAACTCAACTTTGTGTTTCTAGTTTTTTTGCAATGATTTCTCGAACTTCATTTAATTTTGCTAGTAATTTAATATCGTGCCAATTTTTTTTCCAGTCGGGTGTACGCGCTTCACTATCAGGTTCCTCTATACGATAATCTTTTGTAGATTTAATGAAATCATTCATTTTTTTTGAATAATCATCAAATTCTTGTTTTATTCTTCTCATGAACAGTTTAGAAAGAGGTTTTTCTTCCAGAAGAATGATTAATGACTCACATCGATTCAGGCATTCCTTTATTTTTTGATCGATTGAGGTGGTAAATAACATTCCAAAAAAATGGCCTTCTTCTTTATTAAATGTTTTATTATTCTCACTAAAAAATGCATCGTCCTCTTTAAAATATTCATGTTTAAATTTAGATAATTCTTCTTTCACTTTTAATAAATCAAGATCATAAATATCATTTTGCTCTTCTTGAATTGCATTTTGTAATAATACTTTTAATTCTTTTAATTCTTTTAAATCTTCTTTAAATTCATTTTTATCTTCTCTTTCTAATATGTAATTTACTTGTCGATCAGTTGAAATGATATATAAGTTTAGCATTTCTATACTGTAATTAGTGTCTAATTTGATGCTTTCTATATTTTTTAAATATTTTTTTGTTTTCTGTATAAAAGGGACTATATTATCTTTTTTTAATTCAACTGCAGGTAATGTTGTCCATTTTTCTCTGATTTCATTTTCGGCCTTAACAAATAATAAACTTAACTTTTTTCGACCTCTAGCAGCTTTCTTTCTCTTACCAACTAATGACTTTGAATGTCTCAATTTTACGTCTAAAGATTCAATTTTTTCTTGGGCTCGTTTAATAAGAAGCTGAGTTTCTGGGTTATCTTTGCTTGCAGATTTATTTAAACTATCAACGCTTGCTTCTAATTCAAATTTTTTGACAGCTCGCATGACAGATGGAGTGAGAATATCTTTTTCTATGGGTGTTGAGGATGAAATGGCACAGGAACCAAATATTTGTATGCTATGAAGATTTGAACTTTTTATTAGTGAATCAGCATATTTTCTGATTTCAACTTTAGTGGTCTCTGAAGCAAGGTTATTGTTTAAATAACGATATAATTTGTCTAGTTCAGCTTTATGTTTATTTTCTATTAATTTACCTTTGGAAAGCTTGATTAAATGATGATACACATAGTCGTAAGCATGATTTGGATTTTTAGATCCGAAAGATTCAAATCCAACGAGAGATGAAAGAAATTCTTCATTCGATAAAGCATCCAGAGAAACTTCAATTTCCACGCGTGTAGGTGCATACCATTTACCTCTATGCTCTAAGTGGTGAACTTGATGAAGTCTATAATCATCTAATTTTCTGCCTCTATTATCGATGATGAAATAGTATTTATCACCCTTCTTTTTAAATGTATAAGTGACGTAATGGCCAGACCAAATTCCTGGTAGAGAGAAAGATTTATCCCCATTTCTTAATTTTACTACTTTGGATGAATCATCTTTAGAGAGTTCGGATAAATCGTTTTGAATTTGTTTTACAACACAATCATTTGAGTTGTCATTACATAAATCAGTAAGTTGAGCATATCGAGAAAGAATTTGTCGATGTTTGTGGAGCTCTAATAACTGATTTTTTTCTTTTTCTGAAGAAATTCCAAGAATGCCATTATCGATAATACTTTTGGTGACTAAAGATTCTATATGTTGCGCCCTTAAACTTATGTGTTTATCAAATGAATAATGTGTAAAACCCTGAAATTTTTGTATCAAACTCTTATCTAAATCATTCACTCCCTTCAAACGATTGAGTACTTCTTTTTCTAATGCATAATCTACTTTTGAGTTATATAAAGATGATTCCATCAAATGTTTTAAAGTTTTTTTAACAAATGCGTTATTTGTAGAAACATCATCTATATGAATGTCTTGTAATTCATTTATTTTATCTTCTAATTCTTTTTTTTGAATTTTAATAGTATCTTTTTGTTTTTCTATCGAAGATTTTTGATTTTCAATAAATGGTAATGAATCATTGATACTTTCTTTTAATTTCAAAATACTTTTTTTTTGTGTATTGATTTCAGACCAATAGAAAAATCTATTTAATACCTTTAATATTCCTTTTTTTAAAACATTACTGTCTGATTGTAATCCATGGTTTATCATTTTATTAATTATACTGTTAATTCTTTTAATTCTTTTTTCAAAAGAATTGATTGATAATTCTCCATTATTAATATAGTTATTAGAAATTTGTAATGATCTTAGGGAATAAATTAATTGATACTCTTTTTTTAATAATTCGCTTCTTATTTTGTTTATTTTATCTAAACATTCCGTGACAGGCATTGCGGGGATACCAACATGAGTGGTAGGAGGAATTGAATAATTTGATGGTATATGAGTCATACAAACACCTAATTAATTATCTCAATTACTTATTATAAGCTAATAATATTAATTTTAGAATAAATTAGTATATTTGTGAATATTCTTTTATAAATGTGTGAATAAATATAATTAATAGGGTCTGAAAATGGATTTATTGATAAGAAATATTCTTGAAGGAAGTCAGCGTAAGCGTAAGTTAAGCTTTTGAATAGAGTTAACTGGTTAAGCGCCAACACATTTTGAGTGCGCGTCGCTTGCGACCGCTTTTAGATTGCACGCATTGGTATGTAAACATCATTGAGTCAAGCGAAGGCCGCGCCTTGTTCGCCTCAAAGTATTCTATATACCAATGCGTGCAATCTAAAAGCGGTCGCAAGCGACGCGCACTCCAAAGGGGTCGGCCTTCATTAATGAATCTATTTTTTTAATTTTGACAGCATTTGGCTTTGAACAGATGTTCTCCGAGCTAACGAAAAGTCGCAACGCTTTTATCAAAACTTATTTTCACCAAAAAAAATGATTGGGACAACAAATTAAATAAGCAAAATATTGTTTTATATAGATTAATAATTCATATATAAGTTAAGTATGAATCATGTCTGATTAAATTTTTAATTTATAGATAGGGGATGATGCTCATGAGACCTTGTCAATACATTTCGAATGGTTTTTATTCTGCCGGAAAATTTTGTTATGAGGCTGTTGTAGGAACAACAAGAAACCCGAATGCAACCCCAGTCGTCTTAAAATCATGGGAATTGAATGGGTTAAGGCAAAAAAATTACGACATCTCTCTTCTGCAGATCGATAAAGATTTAATATGGGAAGTTTATGATAAAACGCAGAATGAAAAAAATCGGTTTCCTTGCGATTTTAATAAATGCTTTTCAAGAAAAGGCTGGCTTTACTCTAAATTGATTGGAATTAAATATCTTTCATTGAGAAGTCGAATTAAGTGCCTAATAAAGCATTGCAGTATTTATTCCGTTGGAACAAATCAGAACACAAATATTATACAATCTGTTTTTTTAAAGTATCACCCAATCCCAATCCAAAGGGCAGCGATACGCCCCCCTATTCGAGCAAGAGCACCTGCAATAACTCTTCTCAAAACATGGAATTATAATCATAATCTGCTCAGGGTTTCCAGAGTTACTCTTTTCAAGAAAAACGACTCCTTAAATTGGGAAATTTATAATACTCAAACTAATACAATAACAAGATTCCCTTGTAATTTCTCTGAATGTATTTCAGTGGAGGATCAGGTTGATTTTCTAAAAAAAGACTTGAAATTAAGTATAAAGGAGGTATACGCATCAGATCAACTGAAAGAACTTCAGTTTAACTACACTTCTGCCTTATTAACTTTAATAAAAGGACAATTACATGGGAAAATAGGGCTTGATATAAATGCCATTAATCCAGATGGCCTTGAAACTATTTACCATGTTGTTGACAGAGATGCCTTTATACAAATAGGACGTTTTTTATATTTAGAAGAGAATAATCCTATTCAATTTGGTATTTCGAGGCTTTATCATCCAATAGATTTAAATCTATATCTTACTATGGATCAGAAATTGAAATATTTAACAACTTCTCACATTTCTATCGTTAAACAAGATAAAAATATTATTGAATTGCGACAATACCGATATTCTAGGATAAAAAGTAAACTTGATCAATTTTCTCCACTTAGTGAAGATCGTTGGGGTGTCACATTAGTTGATACCGGAACAAGCTATATAAAAAATCCAAAAACTTGGAAAGGACATGCCGTACTAATGTTTGAAGGGGTGAAAAATGGGCAATATTTTATGAAGAGAGCTCATATGACTGCGGGTGGGGTAGATTGTGAAGATATCAGAGGAGATCCGGATGAGTATGTAAAAAAGTTTGTTAAAAGTAGAACACGCACTTGGTTAAGAGATAGACCATATATAGAGGCGATGTTTTACTGGATTGATCTCGAAGAAAAGAAGAAAGTTTATATTCCAGCATTTAGTATAGGAGGAGAAAATGGATTTTTAGCAAAGCAACCAACTCATAATTGTACGTCATGGGCGCGCGAAAAACTAGCTCTTGCTAATGTAATGTTAAAGGATTTAACTGGTATTTTGTATGTAGATCCAGTTAGCTATACAAGCTTTCCAGAGTATCAAGGTAATGAATCAGTTATTATCAAAGTACAAATTGTTTTTATCAAATGTGATTGTACGAAAGTTTTAAAATACAATGTGGAAGATGAAGTTAGAAAATTTAAAAAAAATCTTAACTGGTACGTCGAAGATGCATCACGACTTCAATTTCGTGCAACTCTAAAGGATATAACGAAGGTGGCTACAAATAGGTCATATTATAATTGTGATATTAATGGAAAAGTGATAGTTAGAATGCAGTCTTTTGTAGGTGGAAAACGATTATATGATTCTATTGATTTAACAAAATTTATTAACGATAAAATAAAGAGTGAAGGGGATATTCAAAATCTTGTTGGTAAACATGACAATGACATATGCCAAATATAGAAGATAATTGGTATATCACGATCGAGTAGGATTGATAGGTTAAATTCGGCTAGATAAAAGCCTAGGAACTTTTCGTTAGCTCGGAGAGTGTCGGTTCAAAGCCCCATGCTGTCAAAATTAAAAAATATGGGAATTGCTTATTTCTTTACAATCCCATTTATCTTAAGGAAAGTTCCTTTCGTTAGGCCTGTAGGGCCAGTATGAAATAGCCCAGGCCTCCGCTTTGCTCATGCTTTTACCCACAAGTAGTAAGAAACAATACAGAAATAGGTGTAGGGGCTTAAAATAAGTGGAAAAAAGTTACAATACAATGATGAATAGAGTTGTTATGTAAATAATAAACGTTACAATAAATGATGTCTAAAGCTTAACGCAGAGACGGGGAGACGGGGAGACGCAGAGAGGTTAAGTTATTTCACTCAACCTCTCTGCGTCTCCC
>JACDES010000066.1 GCA_013816265.1 Parachlamydiaceae bacterium
TTTGTGTTTAATTCTCACCCAACTTATACACAATGAGTTTAGAAAATTCAACACAAAGACACAAAGACACGAAGAGAGGACCCTCTTAATAATTTTGTGTTTAGTTCTCACCCAACTTATACAAAAAAAATTAGAACAAAAGGTGTTTATATAAGCCGCTAAATCTATATGAATTAAGATTTTATTGTTTAGGAGACACAAAGACACAAAGAGAGGACCCTCTTAATAGTTTTGTGTTTAATTATTTTGATGTTTTGAAAAAAGTCTAATAATAAATCTAAAAGGACTTAAAAGTAGCGAAATGAATGAGCTAGCAAAATTCGCAATTGTATTCCAAATAGAAGATGCTTCTTCGGTCTTATTTTCATTGTTTGTTTTAATATTAATTGGAAGATCCTTTTCAGGAACATTTTCAGAAACCTTTTCAATAATAACGACTGGTTCCTGTTTTGTTGATACAATTTCTTTAGGCTCTCTGATGGATGGTTGGGGTTTTTGCTTAGGAGCTTCTATCTTCTCAACAGGTTCGGGAGCAGAGAATTGGAAAAGATTTTTTCCAACCGAATTATCCAAAATTTTCTGAAGGATTTCTTTATTCTTTTTATCTAATCCACCATATTTTGGATCATAACCCTGTAGAGGTGTTCCATTACGAGTACTTCTTTGTTCCAATAGTCCTAAAGAATGTTTTTTATTCATGATAAGAACAAATTCAATAAAGATTGGTGAAATGGTTCTAGAATAATTGGGGGAGATAGCATTATGAAGTATATTCCTTTTAAATCCCTCATGATAGGTCGGATCTGAGGCTTTGTTATGCAAATTTTGTGGCTTACAAATGAAATAAATTTTTAATGCCATTAAATACCATCCACAATCGACACAGTCTCTTATAGCCCTAGTACCTACATGTCCTACTTCTTGGATTGGATCTAGTAGTTCAACTATTTTATTTCCAATTAAGTTTTGATCTTGCTGTACACACTTATTAAATTGCTTGTTTATTGAGGCAAGTGTTCCATATTGATACCATTCAATTGCTAATTGATGAGCTTTATCTAGTCGCTCAACAAAGTGTGGAAACAACATTTTCTCATTATAAGGTACTGAATTCGGTACTTTTTTTGGTAAGATGATTGTTTCTATAGCAAACGGTAAGATGACCCCACGGAATAAAGGCTGAGGGATCTCTTCGAGCCTAGAAAGGATTACTGGATTTGAATTAGTTGCTATTGTGGACATAAGTACTCCATAAACTCGGTTAAGTATTAATTTTTATGCTCTAAAGAGTCTTGCAATAAATCTAAAAGGGGTTAAAAGAATTGAAATGATTGAGCTAGCAAAATTTGCAATCGTATTCCAAATAGAAAACGTTTCTTTAGGCTTATTGATATTAAAAATTTGAAGATCTTCAGTTTCAGGATCTTTTTCTACAGTTGTAGATAAAGTTTCTCTAGGCTGCGTTACAGAAGATTTTGGTGTTGGCTTAAGAGCATCTGTTTTCGCGACCTCATCAACGACTTCAGTAGGTTTGATTGGATCAGTTTGAGTACCATTGGATTTAGAGGTGTTGTCGGCACCATTTGTATTTTCTGTATCGGTTTTATCAAGTTTATTGGTCTCTGTATTAAGTTTATTGTAATCTACAGGTTCGGGAATAGGGAATTGAAAGAGATTTTTTCCAACAGAATCATTCAGAATTTTCTGAAGGATTTCTATACTTTCCTGTTCTAACCCCATTGTGGGTGGAGCAAATCCTTGAAAAGGTGTTCCATTATGTACATTTTTATGTTCTAATAATCCCAAAGAGTGTTTTTTATTAATATGAAGAATAGATTCTACAAATATAGGTGAAATGGCTCTCCACCAATCAGGGGATATCGCTTTGTGGAGTATATTCTTTTTGTAACCATCATGACGGTCCGGATCTAAAGCATGATTATATAAATTTTGTGGCCTATAAGTGTAATAGATTTTCAATGTCATTACATACCATCCAATATCTACACAATTCCGAAAAGCCTTCGCACCTTCACGACCTTCTTCATAGATAGGATCTAATAATGCTACAATTTTTTCGCCAATATTTTGTTGGTCTTTCTGAACGCATTTATTAAATTGCTTATTTATTAAAGCAAGTGTTCCATAACCATACCATTCGATTGCCAATTGATGAGCCTTTTCTAATCGATCAAGAAAAAGTGGCTTTATAGGTTTTTCATCAGGAATTGATTGAAATATTGATGTTTTAGCTAAGTTTATTGTTTCTAAAGCAAACGGTAAGATTGCTCCTCGAAATAAAGGCTGAGGTATTTCTTCGAGTCTAGAAAGTATAGCGGGTGTCATCCCGTTTCCAACTGTTAACATTCGATTTACCTGATTTTTATTAATTTATAGAGTTGTAATTTTTATAATTAAAATAAATTTAACATAAATAAGTTTATTATTCAATATTTCATTGTGGTTTACTTATGTTTTTTTTATTTAAATATTTTTTGTTAATTACTATTAATTTTTTGACTGTAAAAAGTTTTTTTAGTTTCATCAGACAAATGATTGTTTGAGAACCAAAATGATAATTGAAAATGCTTAAATAATTACGAATTCACCCCCGCAGTTATTAAAGCATTTGCAACTATCATTAATCTTGCCAACCATTCATTTGGTGATAACCTTTTCTTACAATTTTATTATATTTAAATCACTAAGGTCAAAAAGACTTCTTGCAAAACACACTATTCCCATTTATTATTGATAATTCTTATTTAATTTTTATTGTAATCGTTATGAAATTTAAGTTTTTTCGCTTTATTCTATATATTTTTTTGATTGGAATTGGGATTTTTGCACTCGCAAGAGCTTATTACCACTTCACAGATGATTTTCGTTTAGGCAACATCACTTCTAATATGGTGATCGATCTTGCTTGGGAAAATCCACCCCTCACTGATAAAGATAAAGTTTATCTATCTAAAATTCTCAATCAAAAGTTTCGCTATATTGGAAAAGGGGCTCAATGCTATGCCTTTGCAAGCGAAGACAAATTATATGTGATCAAGTTCTTCAAATTCAAACATCTTAAGCCAAGTTGGTTTCTTGATTTATTGCCTTCTATACCAGCGTTAAATAAATATAAACAGCGGGTAGCAGAAAGAAAAAGAAGAAAATTTGAAAACCTTTTTATTGGCTACGAGCTGGCCTATCGAGAAGATAAAAATGAATCAGCCCTTCTGTATCTACATCTCAAGCCTTCAGATAATCTTCACCTGAATGTGGATGTAATCGATAAAATAGGAATTGAACGATCGATAGATTTAGATAAAGTGGTTTTTCTTATTCAAAGAAAAGGGGAAACACTACGCACTCGTATGAAAAAAGAATTAGGTCAAGGCCACTTGGATAAAGCTCAGGAATCTCTTTCCCAAATTATTGAGATGTATACACGCGAATATAAGAAGGGGATTTTTGATCGCGATCATGGCGTGATGCATAATACAGGCTTTGTCGACAATCGTCCTTTCCATTTAGATGTTGGCAAGCTGACCAAGGACGACAATATGAAAAATATTGCGACTTCAAAAAATGATTTAGCTCTTGTTGTCTGGAAAATAGCTCTTTGGATTAAATCTTATTATCCTGAATATTATCAGCAAATTTCCACGTTCTTGGGAGATCAGTATAAGCTACATACGGGTTCTGATATCAATATGGATAATATCGATCCTGAAATTTTCAAAAAAAGAAGACATGGATGGTAAAGAGTTTGTTGTTTCAAAAATTTATCAACCAACTCACACATTCAGCGGTACATTTTTTTTATCCTCCACAATGTTTACATTGTGGGGATCTCATCGAACATAATCAGCCTTTATTTTGTCCCCCTTGCACCACATTATTGGATATATTAAATCCAAAAGAGCGTTGTCCGACATGTTTTGAAGCTATAAAAGGAAATAAATGTCCTAAATGTATTCATGGGGAGCAAATCGTTACAAAAATAGGTGCCGTTTTTGAATATGTTGGTCCTGCGGCATCGTTAATAAAGAAATTGAAATACGGCAATCAACCTCATCTTGCCGAAGGGGCCGGAGCTTTTATGGTCGCGCAATTTGTTGAATTAAATTGGCCAATGCCCGATGCGATTATTCCGGTTCCATTATCTTTTACTCATTGGATTGAAAGAGGGTATAATCAAAGTTATTTGCTTGCGCACGAGATGAGTCGTCTCATGCAAGTTCCTGTTTGGGATGCTCTTAAGCGTCATAGTGGGGATTATAGTCAAGCGGGTTTGCGCCTTGAGCAGCGTAAAAATTTGAGTGGGAATCGGTTTAAAATCAATAAAGAATATCCATTTGAGGATAAAAAATTATTGATTGTAGATGATGTGATGACATCTGGTACAACGATTCGTCGGTGTGCGGAGGTGTTGTCCGAGCGATGTCCATCGAAATTGTATGCCCTTACCTTTTGTAGAACCTAATCCCTTTGGAGGTAAGTGTCAAATTTAGGCATGTAAACAAATATCGCGCTTTATAACAAAGCGAAAGAGGACTTTCGCACTCCAAACGCTTTGCGTAGCTTTAAGAAATATTTATGCTACAGGTTTTTAAAGCTACGCGTAGCGTTTGGAGTGCGAAAGCCCTCTTTCGCTTTGTTATGAAGCGCCATATTTTATCTACATGCCTATTATTGACACTAACCTCTAAAGGGGTTTCAAATCAGATCCAATTTTTACGGCGGAAATAAACGAGCATGCTACCGGCCATTGCAGCCATTACCAACAATACAATCGGATAACCCCAAGTGTGGGTTAATTCTGGCATTATCTCAAAATTCATTCCATATAGACCCGTGATAAATGTCAAAGGAACAAAAATTGTTGAAACGACCGTCAAGAACTTCATAATTTCATTCGTACGAATATTGATATTCGAAAGATAAATATCCAACATGCCAGAAACGACATCACGAAATCCTTCAATAATATCTATCAATTGTATGACGTGATCATAGATATCACTTAAATATATTTGTGTCGTTGAACTGACATACGGAGCCTCAAGATGTTGAAAACGGCTTATCACATCTCTTAAAGGCCATATCGATCTTCGCAGAAAAATCATTGTTCTTTTTGCATTTTGAATATTGTGTAATGTATTAGCACTTGGCGAACTTACAAGTTCTTCTTCTAAATCCTCTAATCTTGAATCAATGTGTTCTAAAACGACAAAATACTGATCTATGATGGCATCTAGGATGGTATAAGCTAAGAAATCTGTTCCTTGTGAGATCAAACGATTATTGGGCTTACGTAATCTTACTTTAATAGTTTCAAATAAAGGTAGCTCCCTATCAGAAAAAGAAATGAGGTAGGAGGGGCCTACAATCAAGCTCACTTGCTCACTTAATAATTCTTGGAGTTTTTCGTCCCATATTAAAAGACGTACGACGATAAATAATTGATCTTCATATACATCGAGCTTTGGACGTTGTTGATTATGAAGGATATCTTCAAGAGCAAGGGCGTGGATTTGAAAATGCTTCGCTATGGTAGTAATAATGGAGTTATCATCAACACCATTCACCTGAATCCATGTCATCGGAGGGGTGTGAAGATGACCTAAGCAATCTGTCAACGAAACATTATCTTTTTCAATGATACTTCGATCTGTATATTCAACGATCGAAACTTTAATTTTATTCAGCTTATCTTTTTCTTCAACAACACCGCTGGGGAATATTTCCAAATGCTTTTTTTTCTTTTTTCTTAAAAAGCGAATCATGATGCAAGCCAAAATTTAAAAAAGTTTAGGAATATAAATTAGTAATAGATTTTTTTCAAAACCCTGCAGGGATTAAACACAAAGGCACGAAGACACAAAGAGGGATCCCAATGTTCGATGAATCTCTATTGACGCACTTGAGCTCATCTTCACTCTTTCTCTTTGTTTCTTCGTGCCTTCGTGTCTTTGTGTTGAATTTTTCTAAACTCATTATGCTAGAGGTCTATGAAAAATTAGGCTTCTATATTGCGTCGAACCATGCCAATCTGTTGGCGAAGGGTTTCATCCGTGGCAACTTTTTTCTCAATATTTTTGCATGCATGCAATATTGTAGAATGTGTTTTGCCAAAAGAGGCACCCAGCATCATCAATGATTCTTTGATCATCTCTTTTGCCAAATACATCGCTACCTGTCTTGGAAGAGCGATATCTTTTGTGCGAGTAGATCCCTTTAAGTCGTTGACGCGTACTTGAAACACAGCTGCAACGCTTTTGAGAATTTGTTCGACAGTGATTTTTTCATGAGGAGCTTGCTGTAGCATTTCTCTTAAAGTTCTGCTAACGAGCTCTTCAGTGATATTAAGGTCCAGTAAACGACAATGGGCGCTTAAGCGATTAACCGCTCCTTCAAGCTGTCTCACGTTATTATGAATGTGTTCCGCAATGAAAAAAGCCACATTATGAGGTAGATGTAGCCCTTTTTGTTCGGCTTTATATTGTAAAATTGCAACACGTGTTTCCAATTCTGGAATTCCCATGTGAGCGACTAAGCCGCCTTCCATTTTCCCTATAGTTCTCTCGGATAGTTTGAGGAGAGAAGGAGGTTTATCGGAGGTGATTACAATTTGCGCCCCTTTATTCTTTAAGGCTTCGAATGTGTAAGAAAGCTCTTCTTCGAAGTTGAGACGATTTTGAAGAAATTGGATATCATCCACTAAAAGGACATCAATTTCAGAACGATAAAAACGCTTCATACGATCGACTGATTTATTACGAAGACTATCGACTAGATCATTAATGAATGCTTCAGTCGTGATACATTGGACGCGCTTTTTTGGGTGATGTTCGCGGATGTGATGCCCTATGCTATGTAAAATATGTGTTTTGCCAAGACCGACACCACCATGAATAACCAGGGGATTATAAGATTGGCCAGGACGGGAGGCAACACCCATTGCAGCAGACTTAACAAATTGATTGTTAGGTCCTTCGATGAAATTTTCAAAGCGGTAGGAATTGTTTAATTTCAATTCCGGGTGAGAATTAGCGCCTTCTTTATTGGCATTCGCATTACTGTTGGCATTGCCATCAGCTTGTATATGTATGGACGGAGTCGATATTGTTGATTTCTTTTGAGCGGGGGCGAGCACGAAGCGAATATTCGGCTCTCCTAAAACGTCGACAGGAAGAAATGAACATAGCTCTTTTTTATAATTTGACAATAGATATTCCTGAACAAAAATATTCGGAACTTCTAATGTAATTTCTTCAGGGGTTGCCTCAAGAACGCGAACGGGCGCAAACCAGTTACCAAATGCAGTTAACGAACATCTCGTTTTGATGAATTGCAAAAATTGAGTCCAAGCTTCTCGTGTATCACAAGCTAGCATATCTTTCGGTTCCTTAAAAGTTATGAACAACGTTTCCACAAACTATTCTGGGGCGTTTTCACAAAGAATTTACCATGAGCCCGCTTACCTGGCAAGCTATTTTCTCATTGTTCAAAAGTGTCGATTGGTAAATCCTTGATAATCAAAATAGGAAGGGTAAAATAAAAAAAAGTCCCACAATCGAATTTGATGAATTTCAAAGAATTATACGTAAGTAGCTAAAAATAAGATTATTGTGAAAACAAGATATTTAAAATTTTATTTGATAACAATTCATAATCAGTCACATATATCAACAATTTCACAAGTTATGGCCTTTTGTTAGCTTGAGTAATACCGGCCTCTAGTCCAAATGGGAAATTTTAACTAGAGGCTGGTATATTTGTCCCAATTCCTTTACATTCTAGAGAGCTAAATAATTTAAGGTGGCATCATGTCTTTACCGTTTTTACCTTATACGAGACAATCGATCCGAGAGGGTGATATTCGTGCAGTTTCTGAAGCTCTTCAAGATGATATTATCACGCGTGGAAGTCGAGTTGATGCCTTCGAAAGAGTGATCGCTGAATATTGTGGAGCTCAATACGCAGTTGCATTTAATAACGGAACATCGGCATTAATGGCTGCCTATTTTGCTGCTAATCTGACTCCTTATGATCGTGTTGTTTCTACTCCTAATAGCTTTATCGCAACTATTGGATCCGCAATACATTCTGGAATCTACCCCCATTTTGGTGACATCGATCGAAATACAGGGAACCTGGATTTGCATAAATTGAAATCGGTACTCGATTTTCATTCAACACGCGGACGTTTGTTTGTGGTTCCTGTTCATTTTGCCGGAATTCCTGTTGATATTCAGGCTTTAGACCGTTTACTCCGATCGCAGATTGATTTTGTTATTATTGAGGATGCCGCTCAGGCTTTAGGATCTTCCTATTCTGACGGGACTAAAGTTGGATGTTGCGCACGCAGTCAAATGACAGTTTTTAGTTTCCATCCAGCTAAAATTATCACGACTGGAGAAGGCGGAATGGTCACGACGAATGATCCAGAGCTATATCATCGTTTGAGACTATTTCGAAACAATGGAATTGAAAGAGATCCACCTTATTTAAAAGAAGAGCCAAGTCCTGGTTACTATGAGATTCATGCTGTAACCGGTAACTATAATTTTACTGACTTCCAGGCAGCGCTTGGAATGAGTCAGATGAGAATGATTGACAAGTTTATTGAAAAAAGACGTCGTTTAGTAAAACAGTATAGAAACCAACTGTACGGTATTCTTGGAATAAAGCTTTTGACAGATGAATTTGATCAAATGACAGCTTTTCACCTATTTGTGGTGCAGCTAAACTTTGCTAGATTCAAAACGAACAGAACTGCCGTAATGGAAAAATTGAAGAAAGTTGGGGTTGGAACACAAGTTCATTATATTCCTTTATATCGACATCCGGCATTGTCGAATTATTATCCAGAAGATATCCAAGAGCAATTTCCTGAAATGGAAGGCTATTATGCTGAAGCTCTTTCATTACCACTTTATTACGATTTAAATGAATCCGATGTAGAAAGGGTCTGTCATGAATTGAAGATAGTATTGGGAATTAATTAGGTAATAGGGATAAATAAAAAGAGCATTTTATTGTGATTATTTTAGATTTTCACATTGATATTGCATCACACTCTCTTTTTCTAATACAGTTATTCACCCTCTCTGGTTTCTAAACCCTTCACAAAAGCGGCTTTAAAGTTTGGGTCAGATTCTAATCTTCTCAGTATATTTCCTATATTTCCAAGGAATTCAGAATTGACGTCCTTTCGAAGATGTGGAGTCCTTACACCAATGGAACCATTATCCTTTTTCTTGGTAACGTCATGTTCTTCTGCAGCTTTTGAACTTATATAATTGCCGTTACCCAAAAATTTTGCAGTATGTCTTCCGAGACTATATAGGGCATTCTCCACATCTCTATGATCCTGCTCAAAAGCAGCTTCTTGGTTTCTACTAAGAAACCCAAGGTTATAAAGGCATTCTTTAAAGAATCCAATAATAGAAGTCTTGCTTGATATTGATAATGCTAATTCTTTACCACCACCATAAGCGTTTCTTTTCTCGTAAGTAACTTTATAACCATTCCAACTCGCATCTTTATTAGCATGGCTACCCCAATTTGATAGCGTATCTTTAATTTGGTCTATTGAAGAATGTCCATAGATATCAGCACTCATAAATCCTCCTATTACAGAAAATTTAATATTAATCATTTAACTAATAATTATTATAACACTAATGTTAAATTAATTAATATAATACTAAATGTGAATATAGTAATATACGTGAATAATAAGTGTATTTGATTTGTAAATAAACATTCGATTTGGCTTTTTTACGAGAAGAGATTTAAATTTTTATTTTTAATAGACCGTCCCAAGAAGTGGTATAGTGATCAGTACATTTATTTCTTTGCATTTTCCAGGGTTGATCGATCCCTTGAGCGGCAAATTTCAAAGTATCTTTTCCATAAATAGCATTCGTCTGATCGATTAACTTCATCACTTTCGTTTGCTTTTCGATAGAATAGTTTTTCCCAGCAAAGAGATCTTGTTGAATCGTACGATTTGATTGAATACCACCTAATTGTATTCCAATTTTCTTGTAGGAATAACCGCTTTTGTAAATTTTATTTAAGCCACATTTTGCGTAATGGATCAAGAGGGGAGTGTAGTCGGTGGGTTGTGGAAGGGTAATCTGGATAGAATTCGCATAGGAAGGGCCTTCCTTAAAGCGGTTGGTCATTAAAAATACCTCTAAAAATGAGGCGACTCCACATTCATTACGTAACTTTTCCGCCGCAGTGGCAGCATAGGTAGATAGGGCTTCTGCTAAATCACTCTCTTCGGTAATTTCAACGCCAAAAGATCTGGAACTTACAATAGATTTTTTTGGCGGGGCAGCTTCCTGCAAAGATAAGCATGAAATTCCACGCAGCTCCCAGGCCGTCCGCAAGACAACGACAGATAAGTGTTTTTTAAGCCAAACATCGTCTGCACTAGCAAGTTCCGATGCTGTATAGATTCCTTTCCGTTTAAGAGTCGCACTGATTTGTCCTCCTATTCCCCATACCTCTTCAACAGGAAGATTGCTCAAAACCTCTTGTTGCAAATTAGGATCATTAAAAATATAGACACCTTCTTTAGGAAAGTTCTTTTTAGCATGACGATTAGCAATTTTTGCTAATGTCTTTGTGGAAGCCACCCCGATGGATACCGGTATACCCGTCCATTGGTAAACCGTCTGTTTGATATGTCTAATATAAGGATCGAGTTCAGATTCGTTTTCTTGATTTAAATGAAGGAATGCCTCGTCGATGGAGTAAATTTCCATGTCCATAGCAAATTGACTGAGCGTCTGCATCACTCTTTGGGACATTTCTCCATAGAGAGCATAATTGGATGAATAGACAATGACGCGGTGTTTCTTAAAGATCTCGGCATATTGAAAAGCGGGCGCACCCATGGGAATTCCAAGAGATTTGGATTCATTAGAGCGCGCAATGACGCATCCGTCATTATTTGATAGGATAACGACCGGTTTGTTCCATATGCGGGGATTAAAAACTCGTTCGCATGAGACATAAAAATTATTGCAGTCGACTAATGCAAAAAGAGGCTTACTTGGCTTTGTGGATGACATATGTAACAACTCCCCAAACTTCAAATTGGGAATTTGGATTCACTTTGATGGTCTGATATGCAGCATTTTCAGGCGCTAAGCATACCTTTTCGCCCTCGATTAATATTCGCTTAACTGTAAATTCTCCGTCAATCACGGCAACGATGATCTTGCCATGAGCGGGTGATAGCGATCGATCGACAACTAAAATATCGCCAGAAAAAATACCGGCATCGCGCATCGATTCACCTTCAACTCGAACAAAGAAGGTAGCAGATGGATGTTTGACGATCAACTGATTTAGATCTAATTGTTGTTCAATATAGTCATCTGCTGGGGAAGGGAATCCCGCTTGAATCGAAGCTGTAAAAATTGGCGCTGTTTGAGCAGAATCAATCGAGGCTTTATAAATATCAATAAAAGTGAGGGGGCTAGAGTTTGAGTTATTCAAAATATTTGTTTCCATTATGTCTTAGAGACGGTTTTATTATTAATAAGTATCGTTTATTTGTTACATAAATACAATGTGAAATTAGGTTATAGGTTTTATTTTTTATAGTAGTGGATTTTTTAATTACTGTGATTTACATACGCATTAACCGAACTTGTGTGTTGTGTAAACCCATTAAGCGCCAATACAATTGTAGTGAGGTCGAAAGCAATCGCACTACAAAGGTAAGCGTCGAATCTAGACACATTGATTTAATAAATAATGACCTTGTTCAACTGCGGAGCAGTTAAATATAGGTAGCCAGGGGTTGCGCAGCCCTGAAAGGGGTAAGCTACCCCTGGATAGGATAACAAGAAATCGAACTGCGGATGCAGTTCAATAATTGCGTGATGAGACTAACACAGTTATTGAACTGCATCCGCAGTTCTATTTTTCTATATAATAAACCAGGGGTTACTTTGCCCTTTCAGGGCTGCATTACCCCTGGCTACATAAATTAAACTGCATCCGCAGTTATTAAGCCTTCGTCGCTAAGATCTATATTTACCCACAATTTTTTACACTAAAGTTTATCCTACATTTGTCAATATGGCTAGATTTGACGCTTATCTCCAAAGGTGTATACTATTGGCGTTTAATAGGATAGTATTTATAAATCATCGTTTTCACTCACTCTTATGAGATAAATCATATTTTATTTAAAATAATTACTTGTTAAGAGGTGTTATTTTCTTTATGGTGAGTTTTCAGGATTATTATTTATTTTATGGGTAACGGTATGAATATAAGAAATAAGAGTCTTTTACTTTCTATTATAGTTGCTGGACTAGCCTTCAATTTGGATGCAAAGACAAAGGTGACCTCGTCTTTTCCGTCGAGTTATTATGAGAGTAGCAGAGGTGAATACTTTTCTTATGATGAGTCAGAGTCTTATAACTCAGATTACTCAGATTATTCGGATAATTCAATCATTAATCAAGGGATAAGTCGAGAGCTAGATCCTATTGAAAAAGAGCTTTTACCAGATCTAGAAGCCGACCACAATGATCTTCGCAATTTTGCAAGCGCCCATGCTCTTTTTAATTTTAATCCACATACATGGCTTAGAAAAGTAAAACATTCATTTCATGACCAAAGATATAAAAAATGTTTAAGATATCTAAGGATCTACAAAAAAGCGTTATTGGCGCAAGGTCCATTTCCAGGGAGAATTAATAGAAAAGAGTGGGATATAATTCGATTTTATAAAACGCGTTGTAAAGAAGCTCTCCATTATTCAGTAAGTTATTCAGAATATTACTCCGATTATTCTTCGGACTATTCTGATTATTCTGATTATTCTGATTATTCAGATTATTCAGATTATTCAGATTATTCAGACTATTCAGACTATTCAGACTATTCTGACCCATCCTATAGCGATGACTCTGATTACTCAGACAATTCTGGTTCAGATTATTCAGAAAATTCCAGTTCAGGAAGGTCCTCTAAATCTTTTTGGGAACATCCTGATTACTACAAAGAAAGAACCCCTTAATTACGATCGGTTAAGAGCGGTTATTTATATAACAATGCTGTCAAAATAAGAAAAAGAATCAATTAATGAAGGCGAACCCCTTTGGAGTGCGTGTCGCTTGAGGCTAAGAAAAAATTGATTTAAATCTAGAATTTACTTCGTTAGCTCGGTAGAGCGTCTGTTCAAAGCCCGGAGTGACGTAAGGAACTCCGGGTAAATAGAAAATAAATAGAGCCCGTGTAGGGCGACTCAAATATGCGATGATAAACTAACACTCTTAATAATCAGACACACAAACCGCTTGAAATACTTCTACGTAATAATCTCATATTTGAGTCGCTCTACCGAGCTCTAATTTTTTTTTTATTTTTCCCGGAGTTCCTTACGTCACTCCGGGCTTTGAACAGACGCTCTACCGAGCTAACGAAGTAAATTCTAGATTTAAATCAATTTTTTCTTAACCTCAAGCGAAACGCACTCCAAAGGGGTTCGCCTTCATTTATTGAAGCTAAAACCAACGCAACCTTACGTAATTAAGTCTACACGCACTCCAAATTTTACTTTAATTCCCTATACTATTTATAAATTTTTAAAGAAATTTGTCCAATGCGAATTACTCTTAGGGGTAGCCCTTGAACTACTGCCCGCCGCACCAGAGCTACTGCCCGCTGCACCAGAGCTACTGCCCGCTGCACCGGAACTACTTCCTGCCCCGCTTGGTGCACCCCCCAATGAAAGACTAGAAACAAAAGATGAACTACCGCTACCACTTCTAGCACCACTAGCAGCACTAGCAGCACCTGCAGCACCTGCACCACCTGCACTTCTTCTATTACCCTCAGAAGGAGAACTCATGAAAACAGGCTTTGCAAGCCTTCTATCTTCAATTAAGCCAATGATGTTCTTTTCATAAAACGCCATTAATTCAGGCAAGCGTGGTTCTTCAGCAATTTCTTGCGCTGTTGGATAGTATTTTTTTAAGTATTTTATTGTCTCTTTAGAAACAGGAGCATCAAGTCGAAGAAAAATACCAATAAGAATGTGATAACCAAATTTAATGGTTGTGAATAAATCTTTCTTTGTTGCTTTAAGGCCATGATTCTTGAAAGCAGGAATGAGATCAATAAATTGTTGCATGAGTTGATCTAATGTTCTAATCGGCTCATTAGGATAAACTGTGTTTTGCACCATATCTTCGGAATAAAGCTCTGTTAAATCGTTCATTAATATAAAAACATCTAAGTTCTCAATCGTTGCCACAAGACCTTCGCGATCGGCCTTTTGCTTTTCAATTTGGACAAGCATCTTTTTTATAAGATCAATATCACCAAAAATTTGGACGCCATCACCTTCACTACATTCGCCATCAAATGCTTTTTCAAATGCATCCTTGGTGATAATTAGTCCATTGTTACATAAATGATCAAAAATGTCTAAGTAGTGATTTTTTCTGTTAAGATATGCTTCATCTTGAAAACTAAGTTCAGTGGTTATCAACCCATCTACAATCCATATTATTATATTATTATGCACTGTAAGAGGGATTGGTTTCTGATTAAATGTATGTAGTCCAAAAAATAATAAGCCTTTAAAACGATGTGGAAATTCAAGAATAACACTAGAGATCCCATCCTCAGTAAAACGGGGCTGGTTACGACGAGAATCTTGGAGTAATAATTCTAAGGTCATTCCTGGGTATTCTTTAGTCCCTTTGATTTTATTTCGAAGGCACGCTGCAAACTGTGGAGATGTTTTTAAGATTTGTTTTTCCCAGTGGGTAATTAAAGTGGGATTTTGTGGATTTTGGCTTCTTCTTGCCCAAAGAATAAGTTTTGCAAGCACTTTAATATAGGCATATTTATTCTCATGAGATGTAAAAGGCATTTCATTTTGTGCAGGACTAGGAAGAAATTCTGTAATCCAATGACCCTGCATGTTTTCAAATCTTTTAGCGACTTGCAGCCATATTACATCGTGATTAAAAAGTATTGAGCAAGTTTTTGATGCATTTGTTATGTTTAATAAACAAGGAAAACTTAAAAATTTTGCGATATTCTGATGAATACTAAAAGGAAGTAGTTTAGGCTGGTTTTGAGCTTGGGGGATAGCAGTTTTTTGTTTTTTAGTCGCAGGCCCCTGAATTTCTTCAAGTTGCCGCGTTGCAACAGAAACGAGTTCCTCTAGTGTCATTGTAGGTGTCGAAAAAAAATTGAAAGTTTGAATTGCCATGATTTCCTTTAAATATCTGAGGTTAATATTATACCGAGCGTGGTACAACTAATAAATTATGTTAGTTAGATTTTTATATCAGTGAATTATATTATTGATAGTTAAAATTAAATGCAAGAAATAGATATTATCCAAAACGGCTATTATAATTGACCAATAAATTTGATTTTGCCTAGAATAATAGAAATTTTGGCTTATAATTAAAAAATAACAGCCCCCATTCATTTTCAATCATTATAAAAAACAAAGTAAAAATCATGAAGAAGTATTGCGAGTCTATTTTCGAAACAAAGCGTTGGAAAACCAGAGAAGTCATGGTCGGAAATGTTGGAGTTGGAGGAAATAATCCTGTCCGCATTCAATCAATGACAACATCCAATACAAGAGATGTCGATGCAACAGTTGATCAAATTATCCGACTATCAGATGCAGGATGTGAAATTGCCCGAGTGACCGTTCAAGGGATGAAAGAAGCTGAGGCTTGTGAGCATATTAAAAATCGACTCATCCAACAAGGATATACAATTCCTGTCGTTGCCGATATCCATTTTTATCCTCCAGCGGCCATGAAAGTTGTAGATTTTGTTGACAAAGTGCGAATCAATCCAGGTAATTTCGTCGATAAACGCGCCAACTTCAAAGTCATCGAATATGATGATGATACATATGCCAAAGAAATAGAGAAAATTGTAGAAAAATTCACTCCTTTAGTTGAAAAATGTAAAACCCTGAAACGTGCGATGCGTATAGGAACAAATCATGGATCCCTTTCCGATCGTATTATGAACCGCTATGGCGATAGTCCACAGGGGATGGTCGAGTCGGCGTTAGAATTTGCGAGAGTCTGTCGAGATCTAAATTATCACGATTTCATGTTTTCGATGAAGTCTTCTAACCCGTCTGTCATGATATTAGCTTATCGTCTTTTAGTTGCTGAAATGATGAAATTAGGCTGGGATTATCCCTTACACCTTGGTGTGACAGAAGCAGGTGAAGGTGAAGATGGTCGTATTAAATCGGCAATGGGAATAGGAACATTATTGCTTGATGGAATTGGAGACACCATCCGTGTGTCTTTGACAGAAGATCCGTGGCTAGAAATTGATCCATGCAAACGACTCGTCAATTTTGCAAAACAACACGAAGGGAAAGGTGTACAGCCTTTCACTGAAAAACATCGCTTTATTGATAATATTCAGAGAAGAGAAGTCATTTTACCTAAAACTATTGCGATGCATCGTGATGGAACTGTCGTTGTGAGCGTTTCTCCAGATGATCTCAATAAATCAGATTTTCACAATAAGATTGGATGCGATCTGCGATTAGGTAAACCCAAACTTAAAGTTTCTACAGCAGATCAAATAGCACTCAAAGCTCTTCCAAAAGACTCTTCGGGTCAACGCATACTCAATGTGTTGCAAGAGGCTGGAGTTGGTGTGATAGCTCCAGAGACTTTCGAAGGCGCTTTAGTGCCAAAGACACTGAAGGAAGCCGTCCTAGAAAAAGTTTCGCAACGCTTTAATTTATCTAAAACCCACGGTCCATCAGCTATTTTCATTTCTGATGAAAAACCAAAAGAATGGGCTTTAATCGAGCAAGTTAATCCGAGTGTAATATTCTTGCGACCTACTGATAACAAAATCCATTATTGCAGACAGTTTTTTGAGTGGCTTCAAGAAAATAAAATCAAAGTCCCTGTGATTTTGAATTTTTCATATGCATGCTCTAAGGAAGATTTGGTGATACAAGCCGGAGCCGAATTTGGAGCATTGCTTTGCGATGGATTAGGGGATGGTATTTGGGTTGAAGGACCATATGAAATTGATTTTCTTAGAAATATGGCCTTCAATATCTTACAAGCTGCTAGGATGCGTACCTCAAAGACCGATTTCATTTCATGTCCAAGTTGTGGAAGAACATTATTTGATTTGCAGGATGTGACAAAACGAATTCGTGAAAGAACTTCACATTTGCCGGGCGTCAAGATTGCTATCATGGGATGTATCGTGAATGGACCCGGAGAGATGGCCGATGCAGATTTCGGTTATGTCGGTTCCAAGCCCGGAATGATCGATCTATATGTAGGTAAGAACTGTGTGGAAAAGGATATCAATTTTTCAGAAGCTGATGATCGACTTGTGGAGTTAATCAAGGCGCACGGAAGGTGGAAAGATGTAGAAATAGAAGAAGTGTTAGTTTAGATAACAATGCAGTCAAAATAAGAAAAAAAATTGAGAATTGCCTTATTTATTTTACAGAAGCAGCCCACAATTTTTCTAAAGAAAGCTCTCTTTGTTAGGCCTGAAGGGCCGGTATGAAATAGCCCAGGTCGCAGCGAAGCGGAGGCCTGGGACAGTACAAACAATACATTGAGTCCTGTAGGGACGGCATATTGATACGTACATGATTATGCCGTCCTTTCAGGACTCAATTATTTTCTTATTTTGATCACATTGGTTTAGATAATAGAGTTCTAAAATCACTTTTTGGCCCAAATGAGGGTGCGTTTCATTGGAAAAAGGAATGGGGACGACCAACCTATTTCATCGAGCAGCCTTCTTCTGTAAACTTTGAGAAATTCGGTGTATAACCCATTTGGTAGCGGACTTTTATAATAAGTAAGCAATGACCCTTTTACCCAGTCGATGAGACTATCCGTTGAATCCATTAGATGAGCATAGACCTGTTGTCTAACAATTTGTTCTTTAAACCCTAATGAATATAGTAGGGAAGAATATTCCTCGATAGTTAACACCGGACTTTTATAACCTCCTTTCAAAATAACTGCAAATGGTGCTTCAGAGGCAATCTTGTTTGCAATAGTATGAGAGGGATACTCAAAATTGGATGGGACTTGAACGGCTAGTTGTCCATTATTTTCAAGCCATTGATATAAATTTGAAAATAATTTCTGATGATTGGGAATCCATTGTAGGGCTGCATTCGAAAGGATTAGATTAAATTTTTCCTTTGGATGAAAGTCTTCTACTTTTATTTTTAAAAATTTAAGATTTTCAGTTTCAAATTTCTTACTTTCTTGCAACATCTCGACAGATGAATCTATTCCTAGTGTTGAAATTGGTTTAAGCTTGTCATGAAGTTGTCGTGTTAGAGCGCCGGTCCCGCAACCCAAATCGACAACATTCATATTTTCAAAAGGCTGGATTAATGTCATTAAATCATGGAAGGGTTGACTTCTTTCAGTCACAAAATGATCATATTGTTTGGCATCCCATAAATTTTCTGGCATAATGTTACCTATTGATAATTAATTGTATTATACAAAATTACTAAATAAATTTTAAGCTAGAAAAATGAGTTTACTAGAAACGAATTCTTCAATGTATGTCTCTCGACAAACAGAGTCATTGCCTATTCAAAAAAATACCTCGTCATTGAAAATTGACATTAATAGGCGGATTTCAATCGTCTTGATTAATTGTTTCAATATAGCTACATGGCCCGTCAAAAAACTTATAGAAGTAACACGTATTCTGACAAAGTGTTCTTTACAGGTTATTGAATACATATGGCAACAATTTTTATCTCATTCTAAAGCTCCTGGTAAAAATGCTTACCAATCACCTTCTGCCGTAAAATACCTATCGGATTTATCAATTGAGCTTATTCAAAATAAAGTGCTCGTTGATACGACATCGCATAAGATTTCGATTCCTCACCAATATCACGTCGATTTTAACCGTATGTATGTACATGTAGAAGATGACCCACAGAATAAAATGTCGGGAGATATACAAAATTTAACAAATGATCAGTATACGACCCTTTTTTTCAATAAAATGAATTCACAGTATTCCCATAGAGGAGCTCTTTTATTATGCTCATTGATCAATCAAGCTGTTATTATCGATTTTTATAAGACTATTTATGCAGTAGACAGACGCCCACTAACCGGAGTAAATTTTACTTTTAATATCACTCAGCTAGGGCATGAAGTTGTTTTACTTGTTAATATTATTTATCAGGTTCGCAATATATCAAATGTGATCATGATAGATGGGTATCGGGCCACACGCAGAGAAATAAAAATTCCCAATATTGAATTGGGTAAAGAGACCCCAAAATTTACTGTGGTTGATTGTTATTCAAGTTTTTTTACAAAACAAGCGTACGCAGAGAAAGATTTGCAGAAAAGATGGACGTCATCCATATAATTTCTTTACGAGGAACAAAAAATGTCGAAATCACTTTTTATTAAAACTCTTGAGAGTCAGTTTAAGAAAGCTTCTCAACCCACTATTGCTGCTAGGCAAACTGCTTACTTACGAAATTTATTTCCATTTTTGGGTTTGACGAAACCTCATAGAGTGATTCTGGAAAAAGAGGTTTTTAAACAATATCCTCTGAGAGAAGAAAGTGAATTGATTGAAATATTGCATACTTTATGGGGAAAAGAGCATCGCGAGTATCAGTATACCGCCCTTACGTTGGCTCGTAGGTATAAAAACTTTCATACTCCACAAATGTTGCATACATTTGAATATATGATTCGAAATAAATCTTGGTGGGATAGTGTAGATGATATTGCGAGTAATTTAGTTGGTCAGCTGATATTTGACAACCCTGTAATGATCACTCAAATGGATAATTGGATTCAGGATCCCAATCTTTGGATTCGCCGAACAGCCTTAATTTTTCCATTAAAATGGAAAGATGAAACAGAAGAAAAGCGGTTGTTTGGATATTGTGAAAAAACGATGCATGAGAATGATTTTTTTATGCGAAAAGCAATTGGATGGACATTGAGGCAATATTCAAAGTTCAATCCAAAAGCAGTGAAGTTGTTTGTGAATCGTAATAAAGAATCGCTAAGCCCTTTGAGTATTCGTGAAGCAAGTAAATATTTAGGGTGATCATTTTTAGCTCGAAGAGCGTCTGTTCAAAGTCCAGAGTGACGTAAGGAACTCTGGGTTTTGAACCAATGCTGTCAAAATAAGAAAAAAAATGAGAATTGCTTATTTCTTTACGGTTCTATTAATATTAAGGAAAGTTCCTTGTGTTAGGCCTGAAGGGCCGGCATGAAATAGCCCAGGTCGCAGCAAAGCGGAGGCCTGGGTTTAAATAAAAAAATAATCGAGTCCTGAAAGGACGGCATAATCATGTATGTATCATATGCCGTCCTTTCAGGACATACGCATCAACCTAAATTATTTATAAAAAACACATTTTAGCATTGTTTAAAAGATATAAAACTATAAATAAATAGCCTACAAGTAACCTACAAATGAAATCCAAAAA
>JACDES010000067.1 GCA_013816265.1 Parachlamydiaceae bacterium
GCCATGATGACCTCCGCCGCCACCACCTTGGTGTCCGCCTTGATGGCCTCCCCAAGAACCTTGGTGTCCGCCTTGATGGCCTCCCCAAGAACCTTGGTGTCCGCCTTGATGTCCGCCCTGGTGACCGCCCTGGTGACCGCCCCAAGAACCTTGATGTCCACCTTCGTGACCACCCCATGATCCTTGATGTCCACCTTCGTGACCTCCCCATGATCCTTGATGTCCGCCTTCATGTCCGCCCCAAGAACCTTGATAACCGCCATGATATCCACCGTCATAACCACCATCATAACCACCGTAATAGCCTCCATAGTATCCACCATAAGATGAACCATAATATCCGCCCTCAGGAGGATAATATACAGGTGGTGTATAACCTTGATGTATTGGCTCTGGATATAAAGGTTGTGGATGTACCATTGTGGGTGGAGTTAATCCTGGGCTAGGCGGTACCGGTGCATTATGAGATGGTTCTTCAGGTGGTGTTTCCGGTTGTACTGGTGGCTGAGGATGAGGGGGCATTGAAGCTGATCCAGAAGCTGGTATCAAAGGTTTTTTTGATTTCGGCTTTGGTGGATGAACATTCGTTTTTCCCGTAGGTTTTTTCTTACCCGTTTTAGGCAATTTATATTGCAAGCTATCAATGATTGTATCAATAACATCTGGGGGAAGAAGTGGATCCAATGCATTATCACCGCCAAGTGCCTGATTGATAACATCAATCCAATCTATGAGTGTAGGAATTCCTAAAGGAGTTACAAAAATAGGTGGTAGAAGTGGATCAAAAGTATCAATAATTGTAATTGTTGGTGGTTGGAGCAGATCGATGACATCCGGAGGTAAAAATGGAGGATATGGATAATCGCCATTATTTATCCACCACCACCAAAGCCACCATTGATCATCCCATGGAAGTGCCCACCAATCTGACCATCCCCACCATGCTGGGGCGCAATTACAATCTTCCCAAATTTCTGGTTCGAAATGATATGTATGACAGACATCAGCCGCATAACTTGGATAACAACTTGTCATTTGTTTAGCAATTTCTTGTGGCTCTAACGGTTTTTGCGTTTTGCAATCAAAGGCAATACCACGAGCATCAATGGTCCAATCCCAGTAAGATGGAACGAAAAGATACCCTTCCGGTCTCCAAACCCAATGAGCTGGCTCTAAAATCATGTTTGGATCAAATTTTTGCCAAGATCCGCTTAACCATTCATATTTATTTTTTGTCGTGGAATAATTCCAGTAACCAGAAAACCAAAAGTAATCTGAGCCTGGGGAAGTTCCTGTGGTTTCATTTTGTGGAGCTGGAGGAGGTGTTTTAGCATAAACCCATGGAGATTTAGCTTGTTCTGGCATCCACGCGCCTTTGACAAAGGCGCGGCCGCCTTTTACATCTTTCCAATAACCCGCAGACCATGTGTGATCAGGGGGAGGTAATCTCCAGACACCACAGATCCATACAAAATCCTTTTTTTGACGAACCCATGTCCAATAACCTGGAATCCATATCGTTTGTGGATGAGGTTGAGGGGGTTGCTTTTCCGAAATTGAAGCGGGAGGTTGTTTTGTGACAACTTCTAATGGGGTAGGATCCTCAAAAAGCGGGACAAAAGCTTCATGAATTGGGTCCAGGTTTATTGTAGCTGGATTTTCAGCTGCGTATAAAAAAGGCTTCATCAAAAAGAGGAGAAAAAAAAGATATTTCTTCATAGTTGAAAACTTTGGGTTAAAATTCCGATTAACCACAATCTAAATATTTAGTTTCTTAATATCAATATTTTTTTTTAAATTTATCCCAAGCAACCTAAATCATTAATAATTAATTTTTTAAGTTTTTATCTTTATATTAATTTAACAATCCCTTAATAAAAGCCAAATAGAATGATGATAATTTTGCTGTTACGTTTATAACTTTATTATTAAGAAAAAAGAGAGAAAAAACATGACAGCACTTTCTGCACCCCTACAAGCTCCAAATCGTAGTATATTATGGGCGGCTTTTCAATTTTGTCATTTTTTTGAGAAAACAATTTCTTGCGGCCGTAGTTATATGGTTCTATCCTCTACTAACCAAAGTTTAAAAATTGAACGTACGACTAATAAAGAATTTGCCACTTCTTTGGAGGATATTAATAATGTGGTAGACGAAATTTTGGGTTGTTACTCTATCCCTAAAGAAACTCAAACAACCCTCACATCCTTACAAACCCGCTATGCAAAGCATTTTGAAAAAAAAATTGAGAAGGAAGAATCCAAAAAAAATGCAGAAAGCACCGAAGAAGTCGATTTAGATAAAGATAAAGTAAAAAGAGGTATAAAAAGCACACCAATTTCTTTTGATTTACTTTTCGAAAAAGATAATATTGCCGAAGAAGAGATCGTTAAAGCTTTCGAATTTCACTGTTATTCAATCGTGCTTGAAAACTATAAGAGATGCGCCCCAAAATTGCTAAAAAATGCATCTAATAATGCTATAAATAAGTGGGCCTTTCACATTCAATTAAAAGCCAAAAGAAGGGTTGTAGATCTTACAGCATTGTTTAGTTTGTCCCTAAGTAAAATAATTAATAATATAGAAATGAACCGATCTACTATAGGGGATAACAGGCCTGAATCTGAAACTTGGATTGAGGATTTTTATGCTATATTTATTTCAAATTTAGCCCCTTTATCAAAAAAGTACTACAAGCCTCAAAAAATGTCTAAAGCTAATATTTTAGCTTTAATACTTATGACTAAATTTACCCCAAATTATACACATGCTCAGGAGCCTGAATTATTAGATGACGATTGCTATCAAAATTTTTTAGATTTATTAGCTCATAAAAAAGTTGAAAGCTTATTTAATAATTTTTTTAATAAAATTGAATTGCAAACACTAAAATCAAACAAAATTACTTCTAAAAAAAACCAGTTAGCTCTTCGTTTAGATCTTTTTTTTAAAAGAACCCAAGAATGTTTATTTAAGAAAGATTCCGAAAACTCGTAACTATACCACGTGCGGCCTAAAACTTGAATTTGGACCTGCGCGAAGGCTCTCGGGATTCAACGATCGTAAATGGGTCAATATTAATAATATAGACCCATTTACGATCGTTGAATCCCGAGACTTTGGCGCGGTCCAAATTTCAAGTTTTAGACCGCGCGGGGTATATAACAATTAATAGTAATTTTATAAAAAATAGGTTTTCATGCAAGCAGCACTAAATACCTCTATGATGTCTCTTTCTTCTCCAGGCTCTTTTGATATCTCTGAGGTTGAAGAAATATTACCTTATAAAAACATGGACATGCATCAACTGGATGTATTTCCTCCGATGTCCTCACATTGTTACCCTGAAAATGTCCAAAAAGCGATTAGAATGGCCAATAATTTCATTACTGTGTTGATTGAAGCCAACAAATCATTTTTATTGAATGGACTAAGACGTAAAAAATATATTGTTTTGATAAAAAACAGTAAAATAAAAAGAACAATCCTTTATAAAACCACTTCAAAGTCAGCAATGGAAAACTTTGATCATCTGGATCATCTTTACCAAAATCTTTGTAAAAGTCTACATATTTATCCTGTTATTTCTAGAACGTTGCAAGTAAATATTAATAAATTTATTAGTCAACACCTAGAGTCTTTAACAACCAGAGGGATAAAGAAATCAAAGCTTCCACACTCTCCCCCCGTTAAAACCTTAAGAAAAATGACACAGTTGAGAAAAATTTTAACTGCTAAGGAAGGGACAATTATTCTACGAAAAACAATTCTTTCTTATAAAAGCAAGATCATCGTGTTAAAATATACTCCAAAAACTAAGCAGAAAAGTAATAAATATAGTAAAAAAGTATCGTTTGAAAAAATTATAGAGATTTTACCATTCGAGATTCACTCAATTTGTAAAAAAGATGAATACAGAAACGCTCGCAAAGATGAGCTTAATCTTACCTATAAAGATGTAAAGCAATATCACACCATCATGCAAAAACTTCCCAGGATCTCATTTCATTATTTTATTAATGCTAATAGAGTCCCTGAAAACAATGATGAGCTGACACTTTGCTTTCAAAGTGCTTGCAATACACTATTGGGAAAATACGAAAAAAGCTTAGTTGCATCATCTAAAGAACGAAATGCTGATCTTGCTGAAATTAAACTAATTAGTAAAAGAATTGATAAATTGATAGACATCTTTTGCGTGTTATTTCATATAAATATTAATTTTATCGAAGAGCAGATTGATAATAAATTTATCACTGATGCCGGCGATGCATATATGCAATTCAAATCATTTATAATTAACGATTTATTTGTATTTACTCTGGACAAAAATTCACTACCCTTATCAATCGATTTTAATACATTCAATAATTTCAAATTGTCTTTTGATGGTAAAAAAACAGTAATTATCTTCAATACCTTTTTTAATAACTATATATCGATGGCTAAAGATGAGCTCGTTGGCGCTCTTCCTCAATCTTCTGAATCTATAAATTTAGAAACTAAAAAGGAAAGCAAAGTTACAAATTGATTCATGTAAAAAAATTTAAAATAAAACTAAACATTTATACCATGCATGCTCTAAATAATATTATACCACGCTCGGGTAGGATTGTTAATATTTTTGCTGCGTCAAAGTCCCGGGGTTGGCCGATCGCAAGTCGGTCCATATTTATTAATATTGACCGACTTGCGATCGACCAACCGCGGGGACTTTGGCTTAGTCCAAATGCCAATGTTGATCCCGGCTGGAGTATACATAGGATAAGGAAACGCTTCGCGAAGTTTTGGGGATAAGAATTTTCTAATTTTACGCGAAGCGCTTGGAGTGCGAAAGTCCTCTTTCGCTTTGTTTGAAACCGCCAACCTTGAAAGAGATAATGGGATCTTTTGTCCCTTCCTTCACTTAAGTCCTTTTTTAATAAAAAATACTCAGCCAATTGTAAGGCCATTTGAGAGACACGTCATCCACAGCTAATAAGGTGGCCTTTTTTAGAATTACACCATCTTTTGAGACTATTTGAAGTTCCCCAACTCTCTGATCCTTTTGAAGAGGTAATATCAACGTATCCCAATAGAGGAGACATTTTGCTTGAGGATTTTCCGCAGGATAATAATCTATACTTAAATCTTCACCTAGATAGGTTGTGAGATCGTTGGTTGAATGTGGTAATGTCTGAGCAAATTTTTGCTTCCCACTCTTCAATAGGACATGACGTAACTTCGGCTGATTAAAGGCCGCTTCAAAAAGATTGATTGCATCTTGAAACATTTGATTGCGATCTTGATTTTTCAATAATACAACAACAAGCGTTCTTCCATTAGATCGTGCAGCAGTAACGATTGTTTTTTGGGCTTTGGAATGATATCCCGTCTTAACTCCGATAGCCTTCGAATAGAAATATTTACCGGGTCTTATCAAACGGTTTGTGTGAATTAATGTAGCCTCTTTCTGCTTATTCGTTTTTGGCCGCATAAAACGCGTATGCATCACGATTTCACAGAAAACAGGATCTTTTATTGCCTCTCTGGTGATGATTGCAAGATCATATGCTGTCGTCTGATGATCGGGATGATGTAAGCCGTGTGGATTACAGAATTTTGTATTTTTACAACCGATGTCTTTGAGATAATCATTCAATTCTTCCATGAATTGCGGAATTGATCCACTTACATATTGAGCAATGACATTTGAGGCATCATTTCCGGACGGTATCAGCATCCCTTTGAGTAAATCATGCAACGAAAGCTCTTCATCTTTTTTTATCCCAATATGCGTTCCATCAGATTCCAACCAATGTGCGGGTTGAGTATAATTAGACTTACGCTTTGCTTCAGCCGATATCGTAGCTAGTGCATCTTGATTTGCAGGAATCAGGGTATCTAAATCATTTTTCTTCATATTCAATGCATATAATCCTGTAGCCACTTTTGTCGTACTTGCAGGGTAATGGAGAGTATGTGCATTTTTTTCGAATAATATTGCACCCGTATCCGCATTCATCATAATGCCGGCTTCACCCGCAATGTTTATTTTGATAGGTTCTGCATACGCATAAGAAAAGATAAGAATAAAAAAATGAAATAAATAGGGAAACTTATTCATGAGCTCTAAAATTGACTTTTTTAAGAAGGCTATAGCATATACTGCAATCGGCATCTAACTTCGATTTGGACCCGCGCGAAAGCTCCCGCGATTCAACGATCGTAAATGGGTCCATATTTATTAATATTGCCCCATTTACGATCGTTTAATCCCGGGGCTTTGGCGCAGTCCAAATTCGAAGTTTGATGCCAATTGCAGTATAAACAAAATGGACCGCTTTTTCAAGTAAAAGAAAAAGATTTACGAAATCATCCTCAATTGCATTAATATAAAGATCACTTAAATACAAAATTAATTACAGTCAGTTACAATAACTTAATAATTATAACTAAATCTAATTATAAATCAAAATTTAGCTTGACAAATAATTTAATATTTGTTAAATTTAAATAAATTTTTAACTATACAAGGAACAATCATATGTCTATAGAAAAAAACAACTTACACCTGCCAAAAATAAATAATTTTAATACACCAACGACTCCTCCAGCTCCGAAGGCCGCAGATGGACTCATTAGGAAAATAGGTAGTTTTATACGCGCTTTCTTTGCGAAGATAATAATGATTCCAGTAATAATAAATAAAGCGTGGATCCAGAAATTTGGGAAAACATCAACGTTTACCTTCGATAACAAACTTGTAGATCTCGCAAGAAAAAATGAAATCGTTTCAGGTCCGATACCAATATTTGGAATAGCTGATGATGCAATTAGTTCAGAAGATCAATTAATATTTAAGGATGTAGATTCAAGCGAAGTGATCAATCTCCAAGATCAAATACAAGAAGGAAATTATCAGAAAGTCAATCTAAATAAATTAAATAACTCAATTTTACCTAAACATCAAATGAAAATGGGTGAGGTCACCTATTATTGTTCGGATTTGATCCGAGTATCTCCAGGCAATGTAGGTGTTTTTGCCTTAGTAAAAATTAAAGATAAGGTATACACCCGTATTTTCTATAGGAGTAATTCTCAATGAAGTTGGCGTACATTACCTGCAACACAAAAAAATGGTTTGGGGGCTATTGATGGTCGCTTAGGAAAAGGTTTAGCAGAAGCTGACACACAATTACCTATTCAATTAAATTTGGCTCTACAAGATCTGTTATCAAAGCAACCTAATTTCTTCTATGCAGGACCGTATGTTAAAACGGCTTACAATTATGGTGATACATATCAAAAAGTCGTTTCCTTAATAAATTATGCTGTAACGCCAGCAATGACAGAATCAAAAAAATGGTTCTATAGACCTTTTGAGCCTGAAATGATTAAATTACCCGAAGATAAAAATTTGCATCCGAATTTTGAGAAATGCCTAGCGGCTAAAGAATTCGAAGATCCTCTTTATGGAAAGGTTACAGCAAAAGTATTTCCTTCTAATGATAATAATTTACAATTTCTCTTCTATGAAGTGGAAGATAAAAGAGCCTTTTTAATAGGAATTGAACGGGTAAAAAACAATCCAATAAATTGCTATGGAGTAAGAAAACAAGCAGAGAATCCTCAGGGATTAGATGCTCCTTTGTTAGAATATGAAGGACAAATTCCATTAAAAAATCGGCCTATGCAATGCCCTGGACCTGTCTATAAACAGCTTAATAATAAATATATGAATAACTGGAATTTCATTAGAAAATTAGAAATTATTCAACTTTATTATAAAGATCTTAGAATCGAAATTCCAGCAGAAGTTTAAACTATATTTTGAATCGAATTCTCAAAATCATCATTTTTTGGCCTAATAATTGCATATATTTAATGTAATAACTTAATAATTAGTTAATTAAAATGTAAATTAATTGTTGAAAAAGTCATAAAATCATGCTATCATAATAGTATGGTAGCTTTGGCATTAGAGAGATTTTTATGCATGATTTATCATCAATAGAAGAGTATTTTAAAAAATATAGTAAGAGTCTATATTATTGGATTCCGGAAGGCATCTACACGGTAAATATTTCTTTATTACAGAGATTTAATTTGCTCCATTTCCAATTTCCTCCTGAACCCGATCCCGTACTAACGCGACAGTTTTATATATTAGAATCTCCAGAGAAAATTACATTAATAAACGATGATTTTGTCATCTGGATTATGCCTGATAAGATAGATCAAATTCCTGTTACGTACGCATTAATTGCAATCAATCATGAGGATCAACCACGCCTTGAGGTCGCTTTTATCGCTTCGGGCGTTTACAATACTTCACACGTCGTTCTTAGAGTGCTAGACAAGTTTCTACTTGAAATACAAGAAAATGAAAAATTATTGGATAAACTGTCATTTTCTGCTTAGCCATTTTTCAAATATTTAATCAAAAAAAGAAAATTCATATCGTCGATACGCTTATATTCCACTTCATCCATTATTTCGACATACAAAAAAATACCATAACCACCAATTGAAGAATCTTCCAGGGGTGTTTTATGATTTTTCTTAATTTTTTGCACTTGTTCAATCGGGTTAAATGGAACCCCTTTGTCCTTTAGAACTATTTTTACGCCAGGCTGTGGAGTACATTTCTCACAAATAATCTCAATAGTTCCTTTCTTATTCTTATAACCATGATGAATAATATTAACCAAAGCTTCTTCCGTAGCTAGAGCTATTTTGTTCATAGAATTGAGATCAAATCCATTTTCAATGCAAAAGGATTTGATGAACCCCAACATTTCATGGAGATATTCAATATTAGCGATGAAAACCTTTTCGACCATATTGCCTTAATTTGAAAAGTACAAACGTCTTACCAACTGTTTATTATATATTCTGTAATTTTTTCAGCCAAACGTCTGTTTAATGGCTGCATGGCAGCTTCTTGCCCGGCATCGATATCACTCAGCTGACCTAGCGAAAAAATATTAATTCCATGTCTGGTTGTGTAATAATCGTGGTCGAAGTCTACACTAGCGCGTATTTGAGTTGGCCCTCGGATGACTTGATTCGTCGCATTACTGATCAATTCGACTTCAACGATAGCACTCAATCGTGTTTCTGTTGGTATTACTGGAGTCTTTAAATGGCCATGCTTATTGCGATCATAGCGGAAACCGATATTTTCATCACGAAATTCAAGGATTTGAATACTCAGAGTTAAATCCCCTCCACATGGAACATATTTGAAAGCTCCCGATGCGCTTATTTTTTTTATTACCTCTGCAGTGAGCTCTCCTTCCGGATCGCCTTCTGCATATGGAACATTGATTGTCGAATATCGCTCTGTCAAATCTCCATACCCAAAGCGATATTGACAACCAGCTAAGCTCATCATCGCAACTATGTATAACACATAAAGGATTTGGCGTTTATACATTTACTGATCTGTAAGTAATCGGTTTGAATCCAATGGATCGATAACAGGATACAGCTCTTCAGCATCGAAAGGCATTGGTTCCTCTGGAGCATTGGAAAAAACTAAATCGCTTCTTTCTTCCACTAATCCTTCAGCTTCTATGCATTCGATTAAATTAAGTCGTTCTTGACAAAACGCTGCCACAGATGTATCAGGAAACTCTTCTATGGAACTTCGGAAATAAATGGCAGCGGCATGTGGTGTCCCTATTCTTTCATAGAAAAGTCCCACATCACAAAGCCCTTTCGCATAAATCTCTTTAATTCTTTGTACATAACCATCGGCTATTTCTACACGTTCATCACGAGGGAAATCTTCTCTAAATTTGCGCGCATTAAGTTCCGCCAACCCTAAAATATCTGGATTTTGAAACTCCAATAAACTTAGCTGGCAATAGGCTTTAGCAATATCTAGATACGCTTGGGGTGCTAATTCATTCTTAGGGAATCGACGAATAATGATCTGATAGGCATCTACACTATCTCTATATTCCTTCATTTTCTGAAGTAACGTTGCTTTCGAATAAAGAGCTCTCGCGGCTAGCTCGTTATTTGGGATGGCAACAATGATTTCATCATAAATAGATAAAGCCATTGTCCTTGCAGATGCCCATTTAGGGCAAAATTTTACTTTAAATAAACGTCTTTTTTCTCCACCTCTGAAATATTCAGCAATGCAAAATTTATAATTAACGGTATCTTCAAAATACTGTGGATGACCTGGTGCTTTTAAGTAGCTGGTGAAGGCAAAATTTGCAAAATCATACTCACCCAATTCGAAATAACTAACTCCTAAGAAATAAAAGGCATCAGTAGCCTTTTCTGATGTCGAAAAATAGTAAACAACGTTTTCAAATTCTTTAGCAGCCTGTTTCCATTCTTGATTGTTATAATGTCGGCATGCATCATTGTAGTGTAGGGTAAAATATATATCTGCATCCTCTGCAGTTTTAAAAATGGGAGGTTTCGATTTCGACAAAGCCGTAAGAGGCTGAGAAAAGAGTAAAGCGAGGCTTAAAAAGACAAATGATAAGTTCAATTTCGTTTTCATGTGATGCTCTAATTTGAAGTAAAAAAAGAAAATTAGTTTAGAAGGTGACATAGCTTTCTGTCAAACCTAATTATACCACACTCGGGTAGGATTGACGTTTTTTTGCTGCGTCAAAGCCCCGGGTTTGAGCGATCGTAAGTCACCCCATATTTCTAATATTGGGTGACTTACGATCGCTCAACCCCGGGAGCTTTCACGCGCAAAAAAATCGCCAATCCTATCTGCGCGTGGTATAAATTCACAAGACATCAACAGTTAAGATAGAATCGACAGCAACTAATTTTTTCTTTATTTCTTCACAGGAAGCAATCCCCCACTTACTATCGATATGCAATGCCGCTAAGTTGGTAGAATTTGCATGAAATTGAATCCGTACCGGTATATTTCCCCTCTGCTCTGAAAAAATCTTTTTCAATAAGATGATGTGGCTTAACCTTGTTCGATTTGCATCCAAATTGATGAGTAGCTCTTTAACTTCATTCGCTTTGGGACTCGTTGGTGCTTTTTCCATAGACTTATCTTTACCATTTACAGTTTTAGTTTTATCTGGATTAGATGCTTTAGCAGCTTTAATTTGACTATATTTTGCGGATTGATGCTTGGCTTTATCATATGCTTTATCGCAGGCATCGATCATGACTTCATTCGCTTGTGTTAAATCATCGAGCCATTTGCAGGATAGCTTTACCTCATCGTCCTTTTTTTCCAATTGCAATACAGCGTAAAGGAGCTGATTTTCCTGTAATAAATGACTCTTTTCATCATATATATCTGACCATATCGGTAATTCCTGCCTTTCAATGCCATCGCTGATAATCAAAATCGCAAATTTGCGCTGCGTTTTTGACGCTACCCGAACTTGTACCGATTCTACAATAAATGCGGAACGGAAAATGGCTTCGCTTCCTAAAGTATCCAGTCGTCGTAAAGGAACGCACGATAATCGTTGAAGAATGTCTTTATACTCATCCATCGGATGGCCTGTTAAGAAAAACCCTAAAAGAGCCTTTTCTTTACGCAGTGCCACCTGTTTGGTCGTTTTATGTCTGACTTCCGGGGGCTTTGTAAACTTACTTTCGTTAGTCTCTCCAAGCAGCGAGAATAAAGACATAATGCCCAATGCATTATCCTTTTGTTCTTTTGAAACGGTCTCATAAATGGAGTCAATACTTTGAACTAATGCATCGCGAGACCATCCTGTAAAATCAAAACATCCAGCCTCGACCAAGCTTTCCACAGCCTTTTTTCCAACTTTCTTCGTATCTATCCTTTTAAAAAATTGATACAAGCTTGTAAAAAAGCCTTTCTTTTTTCGCTCTTGCACAATGGCATCTACAACACCCGCTCCTACGCCTTTGATCCCTGTCATTGCAAAGCGAATCCCTTGCGCCGACGCCTGGAATGTATCTCCAGCTTCATTGACATCAGGTGGAAGCATAGGAATGCCCATACTTTGACATTCACGAATAAATTTCGCCACCTTCGTGATATCATCACGCACACATGTTAAAAGGGCTGCCATCCATTCCTTAGGATAATTGGCTTTAAAATAAGCTGTCACATAAGACAAATATCCGTAAGCGGCCGCATGCGATTTATTAAATCCATATGCCGCAAATTTTTCCATTTTATCAAAAATGTGCATCGATGTAACTTCATCGATTCCGTTTTGTAAGGCGCCTTCCTTGAATTTTTGCCGCTGCTGAGCCATCTGCTCCATATCTTTTTTACCCATCGCACGGCGTAAGACATCCCCTTCCCCAAGAGAAAAGTTGGCCAATTTGCTCGCAATCTGCATCACCTGCTCTTGGTAAACCATGATCCCATACGTTTCGGCTAAGATATCTTTCATCCAAGGGTGATCGTTTTCGATGGGCTCTCGACCATGCTTACGATTAATGAAGGACGGAATCATATCCATCGGACCAGGTCGATATAATGCGCCTACGGCGATAATTTCTTCAAAACGGTCCAAATGCAGCTGTCTGGACAAATCTTGCATGCCGCCAGACTCTAACTGGAATATACCTAATGTTTTCCCTTGATTCAGAAGATCAAAAGTGGGTTTATCATCCAAAGGAAGATTGACCCAATCAATTGTATTGCCTGTTTTTGCCTTGATTGCATCGACACAAATTTGGATAGCTGTCAGAGTTGTTAAGCCCAAGAAGTCGACCTTTAACATACCGACGGCTTCTACAGGTTTCATAGAAAACTGTGTCACAGGCATCTCTGAATCTTTTGCATTACAAATCGGAATCAGATCTGTCAAAGGAACTCCACTGATAATAATACCCGCGGCATGAATACCGGTATTGCGGATAGAACCCTCGAGTTTTTTTGCTAAGTCGAAAAGTCGTGTAACTTCTTCATCAGATTCATATCTTTGACTAAGCTCCGGGTCTTTTAAGGCCTTTTCCAGGGTAATATTAAGATCTTCAGGAACCAATTTTGCAATTTCATTTACTTTTGATAATGGAATACTCAAGACTCTTCCGACGTCTTTAAGAGCCATTTTAGCTTTCATCGTACCAAAAGTGATGATCTGTGCGACGTTGTCTTTTCCATACTTTTGTAAGGTATATGCGATCACTTCACCCCGGCGATCCATGCAAATATCGACGTCGATATCGGGATAGGATATACGTTCCGGATTGATGAAACGTTCAAAGAACAAATGGAAACGCATGGGTTCGATGTCTGTAATTCCAATCAAATAAAGCACGATTGAACCAGCTCCAGAACCCCTTCCAGGACCCATTGGAATACCACTACGTTTGGCCCAATTGATGAAATCCCAAACAATAAGTAAATAATCGCTCATTCCTTTTGGAACAATGACACCCATTTCATAATTAAGACGCTCTTTTACAACTTCAAGCGGGTCGCGATTGGGGTAGATCTCCTGAATTTTTGCTAAACGCTCTGGGGTATATCGTTTCGGGATCCCCTCTTCACATAGTTGCCACAGATATTTTTCAACGGCTGCTGCTTGTTCTTCTTTTGTGTGGGTTTTATTCTCAAGGCTTGGCGGTATGTAAATGGGGTAGTGCTTACTTTTAAAATCTATTTCAACATAACATTTTTCATAGATGGCATATGTGTTGCTGAGAGCTTCTGGAACGTCATGAAATAACTCAGCCATCTGTTCAGGTGACTTAAAATAATACTCATGGGAAGAATAAGTTTGGCGCTTTGGATTCGGCACGCGGAATTTTGGATTGCCTTGTGAGTCTTTTTCCCATATCTCACAAGGTTCGCCGGATTGAATATTCAATAAAATTTCATGAGCACGCCAATCTTCTCGATCGATATAGTGGATATCATTTGTTGCGACGAGTGGGATAGAATGTTCTTTGCTTAATTTTATTAGGGCTGCATTGACTTTCTCTTGGCGAGAAATAAAATCTTGATACTGCTGTAAAAGCCAAGATTCTTGCGTAAACCCATCCCCTCTCACGTCATTTTGAAACATCTGATGGCGCTGTAGGTCTAAATATAGATCTTCTCCGAAAATATTCTTCAGCACATTCAGTTGCTGAATGATTGAATCTGCTGTTCCTTGAACAATTTCGTGTGCTAGACGAGTCCCCATGCTACCAGAGATACAAATCAAGCCTTCACAATGTTTTTGGAGAAGCTCTTCATCAACACGGGGAAAATAGTAGAAGCCTTCCAGATATCCAATAGAGGACAACTTACAAAGATTTTGATATCCCTGCTTATTTTTTGCGATAAGTGTTAAATTATACGCAGCACGCATTCCGGGTAATTTACTTTTATCCAATCGGGATTGAGGAGCTACGTAAAGCTCACAGCCAATCAACGGTTTTATTTTTGCATCTTTACATGCTTTATAGAAATCAACAGCTCCAAATAGGTTGCCGTGATCGGTCATGGCCAATCCTGCCATTTGTAAAGAGGCTGCCTTTTGAGCTAAATCTGCTGGAGAAGCCGTTGCATCAAGTATAGAATACTGAGAATGGGATCGGAGGTGAATAAATTGGGACATCATTTAGCCAAAATTTTTACATTATTATATTTTTTAAGAATCAACTGCTTTTCTAGATTTGATATAAGTCGCCGTTACGGGCCAAAGAGGAATCAATAATAACACAGCAATAATGCAACATACAACTAAAGAAATCGAAAAACCTACCCAGCCTAAATGCTGAGTAATAGATCCTAATGGATATCCCGCAAAGGCTGCTCCAATATAAGCGAAAAAGCCCACAAATCCTGTTGATGTTGCGGCTGCTTTTTTGTGCGATAACTCAGCTGCTGCAATTCCAATCATCAATTGTGGACCAAAAATCGAAAAGCCAATCAAAAACATAACAAGCGAATCTAAGAACACGTAACCTTGAGGAATCATCCAAAAAGCGCATATGGATAACAATGCCCCTGCAGTAAATAACACGTTAATAGGACCTCTTTTTGCTTTAAAAAGCCTGTCTGATGACCATCCGGCAACCAAACTACCAAAAAATCCTCCCACTTCAAAGAGAGACACACATCCATTTGCTCCAATACTTGTATAACCTTTCGTCTCTACGAGAAATAAAGCCGTCCAGTCATTGATACCGGTACGAACAGCATAAACAAAGAAATAGGCAAATGCAAGCAACCAAATATATGGATTTTTGATGACATATTCCATTAGAACAGTTTTAGACGACAAATCTTTATTTTGATCACCACTCGCTTCGATGGTATCCACATAATCATTGCGATATTTTTCAATTGGAGGCAGACCTAAAGATTGCGGTGTATCACGTAGTCGATTGATTAAGTAGAATCCGACGAATATACACATCACACCTGGGATATACATCGCATAGCGCCACCCAAAATAATAGAGCGAGACACCAGCAATCCATGGAATAAGAAAACCGCCTAAATTATGAGATACATTCCACGTCGACCACCACGATCCTCTTTCGGAATGGGAATACCATTGAGTGAGCAATCGTGCGCAAGGAGGCCAACCAAACCCTTGAAACCATCCATTTAATCCCCAAAATATCACAAAGAAAAAAAGTGAAGAAGAAAGCCCAAATAAAATATTGCAAACGCCTGTAAGCATAAGCCCAATAGGCATCATATAGCGCGGATTAGTGCGGTCACCCATCATACCACTGACGAATTTGCTGCAACCATATGAAACTGAAAGGACACTACCCAAGATACCAAGCTGGCTTTTGTCAAAGCCTAAATCTTGAATGAGTCCGGGCATGGCAAAGGTGAAACTTTTTCTAGTAAAATAGTAAAAGGCATACCCAATAAACATTGAGTAGAGGATGCGAATACGCCAATATTTATATTTTTCATTGACGATTTCAGGATCTTGAATTTCAGGAATTGGCGGAGGAATGCGTAGAAAACTAAATAATTTTTTCAAAGCGCTTCTCCTTAAATGCCAATCTATATACCACGCGTGGAATAACCTAAAATTTTGCTACTTTTTAATGATTAATACTACATCAAATATAGAATAAATACAATTAAATCATCCTAGAAGGAACCCCGTTGCCTAGCTCAATCAATTTTTACATATTAATTAATTACGTAATTATGTATAATTTAGTTAAAGAGGTATAATATGAAACATAAAAATATGACTTTTTCTATTCCCGAGGATTTGAAAATAAATCTCCAATCTCATATCAGTAAAAGAGGTATGAGTCGATTTGTCTCTAACGCTATTCGAAAAGCTTTATTTGATGATGAAGTAAATAAAGAACGCGAATTAGATGCGGCTTATGAAGCTGCAAATCAAGACACAGATCGATTGGACACTCTTCGAGATTGGAATATGCTTGATGATGTTAGTGATTTAATTGATGATGAGGAAGATTGGAATTGGTTAAAAACTTCGAATGAAAAAGGTAAGAAATTAAAACATGGCTGATTATCCAAAGAGGGGAGAAATATATTGGATACAACTGGATCCAACAATTGGAACAGAAATACAGAAAACACGCCCTTGTTTAATTTTATCCAATAATTCTCAAAATAAAAAGGGAATTCGTGTTATAGCCGCCCCAATTACTAGCAACGTAAAAAACATCTATCCTTTTGAAGCTAAAATAATTATTAAAGGAAGAGAATGCAAGGTTTCTCTTGATCAAATTAGAGCACTTGATAAGCAGAGAATTATTTCTAAAGTCGATTCAATTGATTCTCTGGAAATGTATCATGTTGAAGAGGCTTTAAAAGTGGCTTTAGCATTGAAAAAAGACTGATTTTTTCCCAATACTTGTTAAATGAAATTAAATAACACTAAACAATCACTTATTGTTATTTCAACAATATCATATTAAAAAAATTCCTAATTTCTTTACTTCAAAATTACAAATAATTAGCCTACTTTAAAAGAAAAATTAGTTGACTTTCTAAATATAATATGTTAGAAGTTATGGGGATATAGCCATATCTAGTTATTCGATATTAGACTATTTGTACAGAATTCGATTTTCCTAACTTTTCAATAAAATAGGGGATTGATAAAAATAAAACTATAATAAAAAGTTAAAATTGCTAGATTCTGCATGATCCGGTTAACACTTAATTCACATACGAAACCCGAGATCCACTTATTCAATAAGTCAATAATTACCCTTGGCCGTGATCCAGCACAAACAGACCTATCCCTCCCCAGTTTACCCCTTCAACCCATCCATTTAAAAATAGTTGAGGAAAATAGTCGTTATTATTTAATTAACATCACCAATGACCCTTTCATATCCATTAATGATCTCCCCTTTGGTAGAAAACAGCTGAACTCAGGCGATGTCATACATATTCATGAAACCCAAATCCTATTTGAAAAATTACAAGAAGCATTGAAAACAGAAAAAAATCATCCTCATGTTTCTTCAGAAGAACCTTTAGCTCAAATATTGGATAAAAAAATTAAAAATCAAGAGCAATCAACATCTCATCCGAACCATATTACTGTCGGCGGAAATGCAAAATCTAATTCCTTATTCATTGATTTACCATTCGAGAATGATGTTGAAGCCCTTAGTGATGTCGAATGGAACCCTTCCAGCATTGATCAATTTTTACATCCTGAATCAGAAGAGACATATCAAAAGATAATCGAATCCGTCACAACAAAAAAATCAACAAATGAAAATGTAAAGAAAACTGTTGGTAGTCTCAAAGACGATTATCTAAAAGATTTAGATGACGAAAATCAAACTAAAATTGCTCCTGATGATAATCATCACCTCTTACAAGCATGGAGATGGATCCTTCTTTTTATTTTTTCCATCATCACAATTGCAGGTATCATTGGAACAGTCATATTTTTTAGTATAAGTGACAAAACTGAAGCACAAGAAGTTAAAGCGGCTCAAGGGGTTGCTGACATCGCAATGGCACTCACCCATGCTCAAATATATCAACATAAGCCGACTAATCAAAACTGGTCCGATGTCGATTTCCTTAAAACAAACTTACAATCAATTTTGCCAAACACTTTTTCCTATGCTCTTGAACTTGATTCACATGGTCAATTCAATCAAATTCCCTATAGCTTGCGCATTTACACAAATACAAATTTCTCACATTTCTTGCTCATCGCTCAGCCGGCTCCCAGTTTGCTACAATGGCTTATTCCAAAATCGATCATTGTAGTTGATTCTAGAAGTATGGAACTTCGCACAGTAAAAGATATCCGTAGCTTGAATCGACTTTTAGCGGCACCTGCACCTTTAGACGATATCAATGGAAAAGAAATTGCTTCCTTAGTTAAACAGGGAGTCTTGATTCGATTATCAGCATTGGCCCATGATTCAAAACAAATGGATTTCGCCCCCCCAAAGGTTTTAGGATGGGCAGAGGCTGGTTCAGAAAACTTGATCTATAATGCACCGCGTTATTTTAATCTGGGCCAACCATTGATTCAAAAGGCAATAGCCCTATCAACGACAAAGGGAACAAGTCAAGATGTTGCTGCTTTTAAACATCATATTGAGATTTTTTCCGGATTACAAAACTTGATTATTTACGCCGAAGATGGAAAAGAATCGGCAATCCAATCTAAGCGTGGTTTTCAAACATTTGCTCCAGCAGAAAATATTCTGTTTGGATATCTGGAATTTAATTCAGAAGGTAATCTCAATCATGTTTCTTTATTAAGAGATACCGAAGAAAAATTTTCAAATTTAGAAACCAATGAAGCAATTGCATTTAATTCAAACCCTTTTGATACGTTGATAACAAACGAAGATCTCAAATTAAATCTTTCTAAGACTTTATTACCATCTATTGATGATAGCGATACCGATGATATTGATACCAATCACCCTATCTATGCCAAGTTAATGTCTTTATCAAAAGCCCGCGAGAAAGAGCTACAGCCAATTGCAGTAAAAATTCAAACGATGTTGGATCGCGAGATTCAATTTCCAGAAATTAATTTTCAAACTCACTTCCAAGAGCTTTCTCATCAATTTTTAATGATCGACTCCAAACATAAGTCTGAATTAAAAAATTCGATGATAGCCCTCTATGAGCAATATCAAGAAATGCCTGTGGATCAATTTTTACAGTTTGTCAAAAAGGCAGGATGCGAAAAATTAATATGTCAAACAGGTGGATCAGTCAGTTTAGCCGATGAGAGCTGTTTACAAAATTTAGAAACAAATCTAACTCAAATTAAAAATTCAAAATCTTTAGTCGAATTAGATAATTTTATTGATATCGCTATGGCATGGTTAACTTTTGATTATATCAGTAACCCAAAAGAATTGATGGAATACCAAAATCGCTTGCGTAATCAAGTCTTACAGCAGTTAGAAAAGCTATTGTTGTCAAATCAGAACCACTTGAATAATCAAGGCCTATCTGCCGAAGAAAAAGAAAGCCTTAAGAACATTTTGGGTATCGAAAGGTTGATAAAACCAGAAGAACAAGAATTCTTTCTAGAAGAATTTGAAAGATTTTCGTCCGATCAAAATGTAGTGGATGAAAAAAATGCGTCTGGGGATAATGTGGAACAAGTTGATAAGAGCAAACCTTCTCAAAACGATGCTGAACCTGTTGATAATAAAGAAAAAAATCACGATATTAAAGTAACTAGAATTTATTAATATTTACCAACTTAGAACAAGAAAATCAATATATTTTCGGCCCTCATCAGCGAATATTTTACCTAATATACTGCCCTTTGAAAACTCATTCTAACCTTTCTAGTCAATTCTTTTTGTATCCGTGCAAAATGCATAAAGTTTTCAGGGTGAATACGCGTCGCTTGAGGCTAAGAAAAAATTGATTTAAATCTAGAATTCACTTCGTTAGCTCGGTAGAGCGTCTGTTCAAAGCCCGGAGTGACGTAAGGAACTCCGGGAAAAATAAAAAAAGAATTAGAGCTCGGTAGAGC
>JACDES010000004.1 GCA_013816265.1 Parachlamydiaceae bacterium
GAAACCATGTGCCTTTTGGTTATGTGTTAAGTGAGGTGCTAAAAAAGCATGATTTTTTAGATATGCTTATTTTTAGTTACTTATAAAAACGAACCTTCCTTAACCGAATGCCATTGGGCCTCCGCTTCGCTGCGACCTGGGCTATTTCATGCCGGCCCTTCAGGCCTAATGCAGATAATCTTCCTTAAAATAAAAGCCCAGTAGAAAAATATTTTTCTACTGGGCTTTTTTACTTTTTTTAACACATGTGTTAGATGATAAGACTTAACTCGTAGAGGCTGTGCTTGCCATGTCCGCCACTTGTTTAGCTTGAGTTAAACTTTGAACTTGATCGAACAGCTCTTGGTTTCGTTTTAATAAAGCTGTTTGATGTTGAATCAAAGAATCAAGCTGAGCACTATATTGCTTAGCTTGACTGTGATAAAATCTAAAATCGGTTCTTAATTTACATGTTTTTGCTGATAGGATGTCCATTGAATCCTTGGATATTACATCCTCTTTTTCTATTCCATAAGCATTATTTATTTTAGTGATTTGATCTTTTAAAAAAGCATTTAGAGTGTCCACTCTAGCTTTTTTTGCTTTACGAGTTTCATAATTTTCAGGGGGCTCTTTTCTTTTTAATCCCGATGACGATGCAGATCCTGCTCCTGCTCCAGCACAAGTTCCTGCTTCTTCGTCTTCGTCTTCGATTTTAGCTGTCCTGCTACTAGATCCAGCAGTTGGTATACTCATTTCAGTATCACTGTCAGTTGCTGAGGCATCAAGAACTATTGCTGGAATAGCTCCTGATCTAGTAAAATTATGTGGGAGAATTCCAATAGTATGGGCTTTCAGGGCAATTGCTGATAAATCTGATTGGTCTGCTTGTTCATCATCGCTTGACCCTTGAGCGCTTGTTGATACAGTATCAGAAATTAGATCAGGTGTCGCTTCATCAGCAATTGTTGGATTGTTAAAAGGAATATGAAGCCCGGCTAATAACTCTATCTGACTAGAGGTGTCTTCAAGAGATTGCTGGTCCTTTTGTGATACATCTTGAGAATCGACTGAACTTGAAAAAAAAGTATCAGAAAGACGAAAGTTTTCTGCATTTTGTTCAGTTGAAGTATTCCAAACAAAACTCTGAATTCCTTGAGTAGCCATATTATAGTCCATGTTAATTGTTAATTATTGTTATTTTCAAATTTATATAATAAAGTTAACGTATTACAATTAATAGTGTATTAAGGGAATATGAATTTATGGTTAAGAGAGTGAATCTAAAAGGGCAATAGGAGGAAAGATTTTTAGGTTATTACCTTTTGGAGGTTAGCGTCAATTGTAGACATGTAGACAAATATGGCGCTTCATAACAAAGCGAAAGTCCTCTTTCGCTTTGTTATGAAGCGCCATATTTGTCTAAATGCCTTGATTTGACGCTTACCTTTGGAGTGCATGTCGCTTGCCTTAATGATGTCAACATACCAATGTGTGCAATCTAAAAGCGGTCTTAAGGAGGCAAAGAAAAAATCAGCAAAAAAAAGGCATAGAATCCATTTGGATTCTATGCCTATACATCGAAGGATAATTAACAGTTAAATTATGACTGTAAAGTTGCTTTGCGGCTCAATTTGATTTGTCCTCTTTCATTGATATCGAGTACTTTTACGTTTAAAGGATCGCCAACTTTAATGTGATCTTCTAAGTTTGCAATACGACTTGAATCAAATTCAGAGATATGGCAAAGACCTTCTTTACCTGGAAGTATTTCAACAAATAGTCCAAAAGCTACTATTGAAGTCACTTTACCTGGATAGATTCTACCTATTTCAATTTCGGCTGTTAGACCAAAGATGATAGCTTTCGCTTTTTCGATGCTTTCTAAGTCGTTAGCAGCGATACTCACTAATCCACTATCGTCGATGTCAATCTGTACACCAGTTTGTTCGATAATAGCACGGATTTGCTTACCACCTGGCCCGATAACTGTCGCAATTTTGCTTGGCTTAATTTGCACTGTTTCGATACGCGGAGCATATTGTGACATTTGAGGATTGTGTGTTGGAGCTACAGCCAACATCTTATTCAGAATGTGTATGCGACCATCTTTTGCTTGTTTGAGTGCAGCACGCATAATTTCAAGAGTAATACCTTCCACTTTGATGTCCATTTGGAAAGCTGTGATCCCTTCATGGTCACCAGTTACTTTGAAGTCCATATCTCCTAAAGCATCTTCTAGTCCTAAAATATCAGATAATATGATAAATTGATCATCTTCAAGAATGAGGCCCATTGCAATACCGGAAACTGGGCGCTTGATTGGAACCCCTGCATCCATTAATGCTAAGCATCCACCGCATACTGTCGCCATAGATGAAGATCCGTTCGATTCAGTGATGTTGGATTCGAGACGAATGACATATGGGAATTGTTCTTTAGTTGGTAAAACTGCTTTAAGAGATCTTTCAGCTAATTTACCATGTCCAATCTCACGACGTCCCGGTGTACCGATACGTCCCACTTCACCTACTGAAGATGGTGGAAAGAAGTATTGTAGATAGAAACGTTGGCTGCCTTCACCATTAAGAGTTTCGAAACGTTGAGCCATGTTTTCACCGCCCAGAGTGCATACTGCAAGGGCTTGTGTTTCTCCACGTGTGAAGAGAGAGCTACCGTGAGCGCGAGGTAAGAATTTCTGTTCGATATCGATCGGACGAATTTCAATTGGGCTACGACCATCAGAACGTACTTTCTCATTCAATATCATTCTACGCATCATCTTAGATGATGTTTCTTTGATAACATATTGAACGTGTTGAACTGGATACTTCGGTTCTTGATCTGCAGGTAAGATTGCATCCATCACAGCTTTATTTGCTAGAGCTAAAGCTTCTTCACGTTGCTGTTTTAAGCTTATACGTAAAGCTTTATCCAACATTGGATGAGAAGCTGCTTCAACCGCACTGTAAAGTTCTTTAGGTATTTTACGCAAAGTCGTTCTATTTTTTGGTTTACCGATACGAGATTGCCATTCCTTTAGAGCAGCGCAAATAACTTTAATGCTTTCATGTCCAGTTGAGATGGCTTCTAATACTTGAGCTTCGGTCAAGAAATCGCAGAAACCTTCAATCATTAAAACGGCATCTTCTGTACCGGCAATCAGTAGGTCTAATTTTGATTTTTCTAATTCATCGTTTGTTGGATTGATGATGAATTTATTATCAAGGAATCCAACTCGTACAGCGCCTACAGGTTTGATTAAAGGGATATCGGATACAACTAATGCGGCTGATGCAGCACAAATTGCTAGTGGATCCGGTAGATTGATTCCATCGTACGACCAAACATAGGTCAATACTTGTATTTCATTATAGTAGCCTTCTTCGAAAAGAGGGCGTAAGGGTCTGTCAATAAGGCGTGAGGTTAATATTTCACGTTCTGTTGGACGCCCTTCGCGTTTAATGAAACCACTGACTGTTTTTCCTGCTGATGAAAATTTCTCTTGGTAATCGACACGTAGGGGTAAGAAATCATTTTTATCTTCGGCTGTAGGTGCTGCTACGGCAGTAGAAAACACCATTGTTTCTCCACAACGAACGATGACGGCACCGTTAGCTTGGCGAGCCACTTTTCCAGTTTCGAAGCTTATTTTATGTTGACCAACGTCAACGGTTATTGTTTCACGTTTCATATGTAATTTTTCTCTTTATAAGGGTGTACCGAGCATTTGGATAACTCAGTATATAATAGATAATTTCAAAATTCTATTTACATTCGATAGCACAATTCTTCATTTCAAGAGCAATTTTTTTGTTTGAATAAAAAATGTTGAGAGGAAGAAATGATTTGAAAATGTGTTGAATTTTGTAAAAGATTGAATCTTATGAAAAATAATTTTGTTTAGGATAGAATTCAGAAAACAGGCTTCAAAAATCGAGTTTAAAGAGAGTTTTCTGATTTCTAGTTCCTTTATTTTATTATTTACGCTTGATTTTGTCTTTTGCTTTAAGAAAAAAGGACAGCTTTTGGCTGTCCTTTTCTTATAATTGGCTCAACGTCTGAGCTTTAATTTGTTAATTAGCGTTTGATAACGCTTTGTATCAGTAGAATTTAAGTAGTCTAACAGACGACGGCGTTGTCCCACGAGCTTTAGAAGAGATAAACGAGAGCCATGATCTTTAGGAGCTCGTTTAAGGTGTTCTGTAAGTTCCGTGATACGTTCAGTCAAAATGGCTATTTGAACGTCTGCAGAGCCCGTATCTTTTTCGTGTAACTGAAATTTCTTCGTTATTTCTTCTTTAGTACCTTTGTCTAGAGACATTCGGAATCTCCTCATTGCGAAGCCATAAAAATGGCTACTGGTTTACTTACGATTATTTCTAAGAACTGCTATAATAATACCATAGATACTGAATTTATTGCAAGAACCAAAAACCTTAAACTTTAGTATCCAAAATGACTTCAATATAATCGGGAAATTTTTTCGTAACATCTCGGCGCATTACTACCTTAAAAGGAATGGTAATTCTTCCATAGTGCTTTTCCATCTGAAGCTCATCCCAAATTTTAGCTTGAAGTGTATCATTTACAGGATCATTCTTATACTTTTTTAGTAGCAAATTAATATAGTCTTGTTCGCTTCTCCTTACGACTTCTTTCCCGTAGAATGGATGTTCTTCTTCAGTATCATGGGTCATTCTGACTTGCCTTTTGGTATTAAACCTGATAAATTATTTCATTAATCCCATTTTAACTTAAAGGATCAATATCATGTATAAAAATGCTTCTTATAAAGAAAAATATGCTGAAATTCAAGAGTGGCTTCCACTTATTATTGAAACTGTAAAAAAAGACCTTAAAAATGAGCATCTTAAGAAAGATTTCTTATTTATTAAGAAATATTTGGCCACAAAAAACATCAATAAATTGACAACTCAAGACCTTACTGAAGCGTACCAAAGCGCGATTGCTAATGAAGATAATGGTGAAGCTTTAGCTGAATTTATCACTTCCAGATGGCTCATGAACAATTCAGAGTTATACGATTATTTCGAACAGCGTTTAACTCAAATTAACCCAGATTTTGGTGCTATAGAAGAAATTGATATGCCAACAGCTCAGTCGATTATTAAAGATTCTACAGCACAGTTTGGAGCTCCTCATACTTATTTATTCGCTATTTTGAACTCTGTTGTTTTTCCTGCAGAAGCATTTCAAAAATTAAAGAAAGATGCAAAACATGATGTTCAACAGAAAATTGATGAAACATCGTCTCTAAGTGAAAAAATGTCGATCGAAAATTCTAAAAAGAATCAAGAAAGAGAGATTGCTCGTTTGACTGACAAATATGAGAAAAAACTATCTGGATTACAAAAGAAATACATCGTAGATACCGACAGCTTGAAAAAGCAGGTGGCTCAACTTCAACGTAAACTTCAAGAGAAGTCGTAGTACATGAATTTTCCTTTTGCTATCACACCTCAAACTGATGATGAGAAATTCATGTTAGAAGCCCTAAAGGAAGCTTGGAAGGCTTTTAAAGCCGACGAGGTTCCTGTAGGGGCTGTATTAGTGAAGGATCAGCGCATCATAGCTAGAGGATATAATCAAGTTGAAATGTTAAAAGATGCCACTGCTCATGCCGAAATGCTGTGCATAACAGCAGGGGAGAGTGCATTGACGAACTGGCGTCTTGCTAACACAACTTTATATTGTACTATTGAGCCGTGTAGCATGTGTGTAGGTGCAATGCTACTTTCACGTATTCCTACAATTGTTTGGGGAGCCCCGGATATCCGCCACGGTGCTAATGGAAGTTGGGTAGATTTATTGGAATTAACCCATCCAACGCATCAGATTGCCGTGAGAAGGGGAGTCCTTCAAGAGCAATGTGCATGGTTGATAAAAGATTTTTTTCAGATGCAAAGAAAAAAGAAAAAACAAAGTGACGATCATGACGCTATTGAATTCATCTTGGATGATAATTGATAATTTGGTTGAGGAATTAATCGAGAATCAAAAGAAAGCTCTATTGAAATGTGGTCGCCGTATTATTCCCACTCTTACACCAGAGGATATGCTACAACCTAATGATTATTTAGAGTTGGAAAATAACCCTCATTTTCGCTATGAAGAAGGGATTCTTGCTGGCATGCAGAGTGTTCAAATGGCTCTGAGAGCTGAAATCAATTCTGGTAAATAATCTTCCGCCTTAACGTGCTGTTGCTCTTACACGTGCCCGTGCCCCTTGCCCGTGCCCGTGCCCGATTGTTAGAAAGTGCTGCTATAAAATAAAGTAGAAGTTAATAAGGAACATTTTGAACAATCGGGCACGGGCAAGGGCAAGGGCGATGCTTTTACCCATAAGTGGCTAAAAACAATATAGAGATAAATGTAGGTGCTAAAACAAGTGGAAAAAGTTAAAATAAATGAGGTCTAAAGGTTAACGCAGAGACGGGGAGACAGGGAGACGGAGAGAGGTTATATAAGTTAAATTAGGTTAGATAAAAGCCAAGCGATTCTTCGTTAGCTCGGAGAGCGTCTGTTCAAAGCCCAGAGTGACGTAAGGAACTCTGGGTAAATAAAATAAAGATTAGAGCTCGTAGAGCGACTCAAATTTGCGACGATATGCTAACTCTTTTTACATACAAACTACTTGAAACATTTCTTTGTAATAATCTCATATTTGAGTCGCTCTACGAGCTCTATATCTTTATTTTATTTACCCAGAGTTCCTTACGTCACTCTGGGCTTTGAACAGACGCTCTCCGAGCTAACGAAGAGTCGACAGGCTTTTATCTTACCTAATTTAACTTATATAACCCCTCCCCGTCTCTGCGTTGAATTCAATTAAAGTACTTACACGTGTTTTTTAAATCCCTCATTTTTTGCATTTTAGCTACTTGTGGGTAAAAAGCAAGGGCAAGGGCACGTAAAGGGACAATCGGGCAGGGGAAATTGCCTAACCAATATTGACTATCTTATAGTGATTGTTGTTAACGTGCATGATATGAACTGCTTGGCGCCCTTCAACATTTCCGTAAGGATTTGGCATCCAAGCACGTTTTTTTCCATTATCTTCAATTAACACAGGTTTGAGATCTTTATTCCCCAATTTGGTATCGGCCTTATATTGCTTCACGAATTGTTCGTGTCTACCGTCCATGGTTTCACCAACTTTCAGTTTTTCACCAGGTTTAAGATCAAGAACTACAGGTCTCCAGTCAACGATAGTAACGTCATATTTATCACTCAAGGCCTTCATCTGGTCTGTACCACAATGAAACTTATCTTTTTGTGAAAGTTCTAAATATTTTTCAATAGCGGGTCTTGGGTTGTTTTCATCAAGATTGATGATTGAATTCTGTTTTTCCTGTATATCAATCGCGTTGTGATTCTGCATTTGTTTATATACAGTGCTGTTAAAACCAGATTGAGATCCAACAAAGGCCAACGTATTATTTAAATCTGTGATATCTTGGCGCATTTTTTTATTATGTAATTCGACACACTGCATCAAACTATATTCAAGAATGAATACATCATCCGGACTGGATGCTTGCAGCTTCCTCGCTATTTCTTCCCCTGCTTCAGTACGAAGCCTTGTGGCTATCGGAAGAAGGATTTCGTTTCTTAAGTCTTGTTTGACTTTCTTTGCAGCTTCTGAATCACCTAATGCAAATTGATACTTTTCTCTTAGATCGCCTTGGATGTCTTCAGATTTAACAGAATAGTCCAATTTTGTTTGCAATGCAGGGTTTTGTTGAGCTAATTTCATCAAAGCTACTGCAATTGAATAAAAGAGACAATTACCATCATCAGGAACATTTTGGATGTTATTTGGTTTAATTTGAAATGGGTCTGAATCCAATTCTATCATTGGAATCATTTCAAGTTCGATTTCGAGTTTTTCTGTTTTTTTAGGGGTTGCTATTTGGGTTTGTGGGGCAGCGGAATCTTTGGGTTTATCAAGTATTGCTTTTTTGATCCTTGGAGCTTCTTCCGAGGCTTCTAAAACGACTTCTGGTTGTTTATGCTTATTTTTTGGCTTAACGTGTCTATTTTTTTGCTTTGGAGAAGCTAATTTTGATTGTGCGACGGTGTCAATTTTTGGTGTTAAGGTTTGAGTCAATTCAACAACCGCAGATTCTTTTGCTTTTGACGTTTCTTGGGTAGTTACTTCTGTTAATGGTGTCTCAATTGAAGGCATTGATTTTTCTTGGTCTTCACTTATTGGTTGTTCAACCGGAGGCTGAACTCCTGCGCTAAGAGGTTTAAAATCCTTTGAAGACAGATCTTCAGGTTTGTGTCCAATGAGTTTTTTTTCCGAATGAGATGAATAAAATAGATGAGAGATAGCGCGTGCGAGTTCAGCGATATAACTTAACATGGAACATAGTGTCGTCCAAATCCTACCACCCCATGATGTACTATCATTTAGTTGGGTCGACTGAGAAGGAACTTGGTGTTTCACGTGAGGAATTTTATCTGAATGCTTGATTGGCATATCTTACCTATGAATGGTTATATTTATTTCATTTTTATTTAGTAATAAAATGATTATAACACATTAAAAATAAAATCCGTGTTAAATTCTTGTAAAGATGTATACCACAATCCACTTATGCGGACTGTGGTATAAAATGTGATTTTAAAAATTATTTTTAAGAAATGTTTATAATTTCATTATAATGATTATTGTTGATTCGAAGAAGTTTAATTGGTTCATTAATAGAATTTAAAGCATTAAAAATATTCGGTTTATTCGGTAAGCTAGATTCATAGATCTCTATGGGAAGATCTAATATCGCGCTTAGACTGAAAGCAAACATCTGAGCACACCAAAATCCATCTTTCTTTGAAAGAGTAAAAAATTCCTCTGATGAGATATTACAATTACTTAGAGCGATATCTTGAGCATCCATAAGCTTTATCTTTTGTGCCTTTAACGGAGCAGCTTCTATTTCAAATTGGTCTTTCGGTAAAGTTTTTTCCAAATTTGTTATTGTTTCGGTAAGAGTCAGAATTTGTTTATAGAATTCTTTGCGAACTTCATTTCCGCGCCCTTCATTGTATTCATTTATTTCTGCTCTTGTTAAATTCAGAGTGTCTTTGTGTAAGTTTGATGTAGTATCGTTATAATGCAGCTCAGCGAAATCAACTGCTGATTCACGCAATTCATTTATCGTTTTATTTACCCATGGATGAGTTGGAAAGAGTGCATTTAATCGATATAGAGCCCCATGTAGAAAGCAGTTACCATCATTAGGGACATCTTTAACACGGAATAACACTGGGCATAATGTAGAAGCACCCTCATTGTTTGTTTTCTTTGCAAAGGTTTCTATCGTATCTTCTTTACGCCCATTTGAATTCGGATTGTGATTCTTTTTTTTCTTCTGCTTAAAATTAGGTTTTTCTGGAGGTAATTCTGCAGGTTTTTTTTCTTTTTTTTGGTTAATATTCAATTCCTTCATTAAAGCAGCGGTTGCAGCCTTACCAGCTGCTTTTCTCTCTTTGCGCGATAATTTTTTAGGCTGTTGTGCTGGAGGATTTCCAATTTTTGGTTTAGATGGCTTTGGTTCTGAAGGTTTTTGTGCTGATTTATCTTTTGTAGTTAGGTTTTGAGCTAAATCAGGTTTTTTTTGGCTATTGATTGGAGCTTTTTTAGGGGACTCAGCCTTGGGGGGAACAGTTGAATTAGAGGTTTGAGTATCAGAATTTATTTGGGGTTTAATAAAAGTTTTTGCTAGCTCATCAGCCTTATTTGTTGTTTCGTTTGTGACTAGGGTGTCGCTTATTTTTTTTGGGGACGTTTCGGTTGGAAATACGTTTTGAGGACATTCTCTTTTGAAGAATCTAGTGGCGAAGTAAATAACGCTGGTAGTAGCCGAGGAAAACCCATGGAGTAGTCCATTTATTATTCTCCCCACCCATGAGGAGATTGATCGAATTTGGGTGTGTGAATTTTCTGGTTTTTTATCTGATAATAGCGAAACTGGAAGCATTATTAATCCCACTGATAATTATATTTTTATTTGTTAATTAATATATTAATTGGTTTATTAAACTATAGTTTATACAATAATTTATTAATTAAGTAAAGTAAAATTAAAATGTTTGAACATGGAATTGAATATATTACAAGAAATGAATTGGATAAAAAAAACAATTTTCAAGAAAAAGGCTTGTTTTTTTTGAAGTTAACCTTTATCCTCAGTAGTTTCTATTGAAGAGTGTTATGTCAAATCAGTGTTCTTTCTCATTGTAGATATGACGGGTCGGGCGAATAATAACGAACGGACACTTCAGTAAAATTATATGAAATTAAATTTAAACGTTTACTCTTTAGGAGTTTATAATGAAAAAAAATGTACATCCCAAATATCATAAAGTGCTATTTGTAGATTCAGCGTCAGGTTATCGCTTTGTATGCGGTTCTACACTACAAACAGATGCGAAAGAAGTATTTCAAGGTGTTGAGTATCCTGTGAGTTATTTATCTATATCATCTGCCTCACACCCATTCTTTACAGGAAGCAAGCAATTGGTCGATGCTGAAGGCCGTGTTGAGAAGTTTAGAAAGCGTTTTGGTACAAAGAAAGATACTTTTAATCAAGACAGTAGCCAAGAGCAACCAAAGCAACCAGAGCAGCAAAAGCAACCAGAGCACAAAGCTGCTGCGCCAGTTCCAGAGAAGAAAGCTGCGCCGAAAGCACCTGAGAAAAAACCTCAGGACAAGAAGCCTGCTGAAAAAGCAGCTCAAAAGCCTGCTGATAAAGCTGCCAAGCCAGCTGTAGCAAAGAAAAAATAAGCGTTAGGAGCTTTGTTAGCTAGGCGAGCGTCTGTTCAAAGCCCAATGCGATCAAATAAGAGATCGTGGGCAAAAGAAAGCGAAAGAGGGCTTTCGCACTCCAAACGCTACGCGTCGATTTGAAAATAGCTTTCTGACTAAATCGCGAAGCGTTTGGAGTGCGAAAGCCCTCTTTCGCTTTCATTTTGGCTGCGCACTATTATTGTGGTGCGCTTTGTAGATTCTTTCTGGGCTAACAAAGATGTATGTTGCATGAGATTCTGTCATCCTTCAGTTTGTTCATTAAAGAAATTAACAATTTTTCAATTTTAGTTCTGCAATATTTATGGAAAAAAGAGTTCAACAGCTTTTAGAGCGTCTTTCAGAAGTCGAGGCAGTGTTAGGCAATCCTCAAGTCTATGACGATCAAAAAAAATATAGAGCTTTGATGCAGGAGCATTCCTATCTCAATGATTTAAAAATGACTTGGCATGGTCTACAAACGGCTAAAACCGGTATCGCAGATAACCAAGAAATGCTTAAATCTGAAAGAGATACTTCTTTTATAGAAATTTTGAGAGAAGATATTGCTAAACTTGAAAAACAAAGAGATGAACTCCAAGCAAAAATTGAAAATCTTCTTGTTCCTCCCGATCCATTAGATCATCGACCAACCATTATTGAATTACGAGCCGGTACAGGCGGAGATGAGGCCGCCTTGTTTGTGGGCGACTGTGTACGAATGTATAAGCTTTATGCAGATAGAAGTGGTTGGAAATACGAACTCCTTTCTTGCACAGAATCGGAGATGGGTGGTTATAAAGAATATGTCATGGTCCTTTCAGGTCCGAACGTTTATCGCTTTATACAATATGAAGCAGGTACACACCGCGTACAACGTGTTCCTGAGACCGAAGCTCAGGGGCGTGTTCACACTTCTGCGATTACCATTGCTGTTTTACCAGAACCCGATGAAGATGAAGAAATTGACCTTAATGAAAAAGATCTAAGAATTGACACTTACCGCTCCTCTGGAGCCGGTGGTCAGCACGTAAACACTACTGACAGTGCTGTGCGTATTACACACGTTCCTTCAGGGATTGTTGTTTACTGCCAAGAGGAAAGAAGTCAGCATAAGAACAAAGATAAAGCCATGCGATTGCTTAAAGCAAAAATGGCAGAAATCGAGACTCAAAAGAAACAACAGGCCCTCGCTAGCACACGCGCCATGCAGGTGGGTTCAGGCGATCGCTCGGAGCGTATTCGCACATATAATTTTTCACAGAATCGTGTGACCGACCATAGAATTAATCTTACAAAATATAATTTAGACCAAGTGATGAATGGTGATTTAGAAGACATTACTTCAGCATTGGTCAGCTATTTTTATCAAGAAAAGCTTAGAGGAGAAAGTCCTAGTTAAAATGTTCAAACCCTCTCTAATTTCACTCTTCAAATATTTATGAAATCCTTGATTGATATTTTGAAAGCATCTGTACAGCATCTTGAGAAAAAGGGGATTGCTAATCCCAAAAGAAAAGCTGAAGATATGTTGTGCGATGTGTTAGGAATTCAGCGACTACAACTTTATTTAGAATTTGAACGACCTTTAAACGACCAAGAGCTTGTTCGATCGCGAGAATATTTGAATCGGGTAGGACAGGGCGAACCTTTGCAATATGTACATGGCGAAGTTGAATTTTATGGATGTTCCTTTTTTGTGAATCGTGACGTGTTAATTCCTCGACAGGAAACGGAAGTTTTAGTTGATAAAATTGTCCAGGCGTTATCTAAGATCGACTTAGTTGGAAAAACATTGTTAGATCTTTGTTGTGGGTCTGGTTGTATTGGGATATCAATAAAAAAACGATTTCCTGAATTAAAAGTTGTATTATCGGATAAGTCTATTGCTGCATTAAATGTGGCGAGAAAAAATGCGGAGCGAAATGAAGTAGAGATTAAATTTTTGGAAGGAGATTTATTAGAACCCTTTAAAAATGAAAAAGCTCACTTTATTGTTTGCAATCCACCTTATATTGCAGAAAAAGAGTATTTAAAATTAGAAAAAGAAGTTCGTGATTTTGAACCCAAATTGGCCTTAATTTCAGGACCAAAAGGGATTGAATTTTACGAACGCTTAGCCCATGAATTACCGGCTCATCTTTATCCTGGCGCCATGGTTTGGTTCGAAATTGGATTTGACCAAGGACCGACAGTTTACGAGCTATTTAAAGGAAAGCCATGGAAGGGCCAAATTGTAGAAAATGATTGGGCTGGACATTCTCGCTTCTTTTTCCTTGAAAATGAATGATTTTTTTAGTATTCTGTTTACATTTTGAGATTAAAGTCATACTTGAATCATTAACTATTGGATAAATCCCATGTTGGGAGCGTTGACAACTAAGTTGCAAGGAGTATTCTCCAAATTAGCCGGAAACAAACGGCTGACGGAAGATAATATTTCTGAGGCAATGAATGAAGTCCGCATGGCGTTATTAGAGGCAGATGTTAACTACGGTGTGACCAAAACGCTTATTAAGCGTGTCAAGGACAAGGCCGTTGGCGAGCAACTTATTAAGTCTGTGACACCTAACCAACAATTTATTAAAATTGTTCATGATGAATTAATGGCTTTGATGGGTGGTCAGGAAGCCGGACTCAATCTGGATGGCAATCCGGCCGTTTTGATGGTTTGTGGTCTGCAGGGTGCCGGTAAAACGACACATTGTGCAAAGTTGGCCAAATATCTCAAGAAGAAAGGGTTATGTAAAAACCCAATGCTTGCAGCATGCGATTTACAACGACCCGCTGCAATAGAACAACTTAAGACATTAGGTCAACAAATTGGTGTACCGGTCTTTTCAATACCGAATGAAAAAGACCCTGTAAAGGTTGCAAAAGAAGCCTTAAAACAGGCGAGAGATGGCGGCCATGATTTATTGATTGTTGATACAGCAGGTCGACTCCATATTGACGACGACTTGATGAGTCAATTAGAGAAGATTAAAGGTGTACTGAATCCGAGTGAGATCCTTTTTGTTGCTAATGCTACAACGGGACAAGATGCGGTAAATGTAGCGACTGAGTTTAATAAGAGAATTGCCCTGACCGGAACGATTCTAACGATGCTCGATGGTAATACACGTGGTGGAGCAGCGATATCGATACGTGAGGTGACAGGTAAACCACTAAAGTTTGAAGGTATTGGGGAGAAGTTGGATGATATCCAAGTCTTTAGCCCTAATTCAATGGCGGATCGCATCCTGGGGATGGGCGACACGATCAATCTCGTTAAGAAGGCTCAAGAGCATATCAACGAGGATGATGCAAAGAAGCTGGAACAGAAGATCCGCAGTGCGACTTTTACATATGAAGACTATTTGAAGCAGATTCAGATGGTCAAAAAAATGGGTTCGATTAAGAGCTTATTGGGCATGCTTCCCGGTGCGGGAAATATGCTTTCTGCGATGGACTTTGATGAGAAAGAATTCTTCAAGGTAGAAGCGATCATTCTTTCAATGACCGTTGATGAACGATCAGAGGATGCTGAGCTTGTGACTTCAAGGCGCAAACGTATTGCGACGGGAAGTGGAACAAAGATTGAAGATATCAATAAGCTCGTAAAATCGTTTAAACAGGCTAAACAGTTTTTTAAAAACATGCCAAATATGAAACAACTAGAAAAGATGATGGGAGGATCCCTATGGCGTTAAAAATTAGATTGCGACAACAAGGTCGTACAAATCGTGCTACTTACCGTTTGGTAGTAACAGATTCACGTAATCCAAGAGATGGCAAGTATGTCGAAGCTCTTGGTTGGTACAACCCTATAGAAAGCGAACTTGAAAAGATGCTCTTCATAAAAGAAGATCGTATTCAACATTGGCTCGATGTAGGCGCACAGTTATCTGAAAGAGCTGCGACATTGATCGCACGCACTGCTCCAAATATTATTCGTTCGATTACTGCTAAAGAAGTCGCACGAAGAGCAAAGAAAGCAGAAAAGCGTAAAGCGACAGCTTAGTAATGATGTGATTATCGATATCCTATCCCTTTTTCCAGGCTATTTTAAAGGCCCTTTTGATGAAAGTATCATTAAACGAGCTAAAGAAAAGGGGCTATTGGATATTCGATTAATCGATATTCGGGATTTTGCTGATAATCGCTTTCGTCGTGTTGATGACCGTCCCTATGGTGGAGGTCCCGGAATGGTGATGATGCCGCAGCCTTTAGAAGCGGCGATTCACCATGTGAATAGTCCAAAAGCGCATGTCATCTATTTATCACCTCAGGGGAGGTTATTAGATGCCGCTAAATGTCGAGAGTTGGCGACACAAGAGCATTTGATTTTACTTTGCGGCCATTACGAGGGAATTGATCAACGGATATTGGATAGTGAAGTAGATGAAGAAATAAGCATTGGAGACTATGTTCTGACCAATGGCTGCTTAGCAGCAATTGTTTTATTAGATGCTGTTGCTCGTTTTATACCAGGCATTTTGGGTCATGAGTGTGCTGCAAATGAGGATTCATTTGAAAAAGATTTATTAGATTGCCCTCACTATACGCGACCGGAGGATTATAAAGGTCAAACGGTTCCTCAGGTGTTATTGAGTGGAAACCATCAGGAAATTGCTCGTTGGCGAAAGGAACAATCCCTGAGGAAAACGCGAGAAGTTAGGCCGGACTTATTAAAAAATGAAAAAAAAGAGAAAGAATGTTAGACATCTTTCACATGCATAGATTTAATTGTTAGGAGATAATGGACCATGAATAAACTTTCTATTATTAAGAAGCTGGAAAACCAGCAGCTCAAGAAAGAGATACCCTCTTTCAATATCGGTGATACTGTTCGTATTCATACTCGTATCATTGAAGGTGATAAGGAGAGAATCCAGGTGTTCACCGGAACTGTCATTGCTCGTAAAGGCGCAGGCCTTTCACAGACATTTTCTGTACATCGTGTGGCTTACGGCGAAGGGATGGAGCGTGTTTTTATGATTCACAGCCCACGTATCGCTAAAATTGAAGTCATGAAAGAAGGACATGTTCGTCGTAGCAAACTTTATTACCTCCGTGGTACTTCTGGTAAGAAAGCTAAGGTAAAAGGACGTGTTGGCGGACGTCGTGAAAGAGCGCAAGTTGAAGAAACAAGCGAAGTTGCTGGCGGTTAAGACTATTTAAATATTGTTCTCCGGGCCTCTAATGCTCATCTTCACATGCTTTAAGTTAATGCATGTATGTGACGTTAACCCGTTTAATGCCAATGGCATCCACACCTTTGGAGTGCGGTCGCTTGCAACCGCTTTTAGATTGCACGTATTTTGAAATAGAAAAATTGAGGAAAACTAGGCGCCTTTTTTGCCTAATTCACTTCTAGTTCCTATTGCGTGCAATCTAAAAGCTGTCGCAAGCGACCGCGCTCCAAAGTTGTGGATGCCGTTGGCGTTTAAGGGGTTAGTCTCATATTTGAGCATGTGCTTATGGATTAGAAGATAAGTGAGAAGTTTAATCCTCACTTACTACCCACTCATATTGCAATCAACTATTTAGCAATTCTATGTTCTATTAGAAACAATATCCATATAATTTTTATCTTGCATTAATCTCATCGGGATCATTTTTTCCCCTTTCATTGCTTTTAAGATAAGAGAATTTTTTGCAATAGTTTCCATCTTTTCTAATAATTTATGAATGTTTAAAACTTGATTTAGCGGCTTATAAGTTGCCCAGTTCTGGTTGATTGCTGCTAAATAGATTTCTTCATTTCTAACTAATGCGGGGTCTGCAAACTCTATTGCAAAACCATTTTGCGTAACAGCTGTAAGGACAAAAATAAAATGGGTTCTAAATGATTCTAATACATGTTGAAGAGCTAGTCCATTTTGCATTACAGCCTTCAAGGCTAAATTATAATTGGTGATCATATCCCCAGTTACGTATTGAATGGCCATCCCATCCTGTCTAACGGCGAGATTCATAAGAAATTCATCCCCCCGCTGTTCTAATTTTGCAAATTGAATAGCTAACCCATTTTGCTTAATGGCTTCAATTAAAATGGTGCGATTATAGCGATAAGCTTCTGGAAAATATTTAATTGAAAGACCATCAATTTTTGCTTTCTCAAGACATCCTCTGAACTCTGGTGACCCCTCTATCTTATCAGAGACTGTTTCAACTTCATCGTCGTAAAGTTTAAAATTATTAAAATCATCTGAATTTTGTATTTCTGCTATGCTTGGATAAGATGTTTCTTTACGTTCTAATTTCTGTAGAGTTTGTTCTTGGCCCGCTCGCGTGGGAAGAATTTCTTCTCTTAATGCTGGTGATGCGAATTGTAAGGATGATGGATTTTGTTTATATGCTGCCAAAACGATTTCCTTTTCGTTTTGCAAAATTTGCGAAGCAAATTGGAGGGCCATGCCATTTTGGGACACTGCTGTGTGAACAAAGTCAAAATTGTTTCTTACCACATCTGTAAATTTTTCTAGTTTTAATCCATCTCTACTAAGAACTTGATCGATTTCTTTTATTATACTTGTGGATTTTATTGTTCCGTCAGGTGAAATATTTGATTGTTCAGGTGTTATAGTCGTCTTATCAACGACCATTTTAGGCACATTTGTGATACGTCTTGCAATCAACGCGCTTGCGGACATGGGCTTTGGTGTAGATTTTGATAAAGACTTTACGGTTTCTGCTATTTTACTTTTCAGATCATCATTTCCTAGATCTGAACCCATAAGTTGAGTTAGTAGCATAGCACCAAATTGTGCTGGAGACATATTATTCATATTAGATTCTCTTAATAAAGGTTTATAAATTAATTTATAAATTTTTTCGAATATCATCTAGATTGAATCAATTGTGAATTTTTTAGAAGTAAATTCTCATGAAAATGTAATATTTTTATAGAAATGATAGCTGTTTTTTTTCAATTCTATATTAAATATATTTCGTGTTGTTGAATATTATTTGCGAAATTAAGTTAATTTGATTATAAATATAAGCCAGTTTAATTATATGATTAGTATTAGAAAATAGAGGTTATAAATGAGTATTGGATTAATAGAAGCATCAGTTGTACCCTTAGCATTTCCGAAGATCCAGCTCTCTCGTGAATCGAAGGATATTTTTGAGAGGATTAAAAGACTTGATGCAAAGTGTTTTTTCAAAACGGATCGTATTTTGACAACAAAGTTAAAAAATATTGAACCATTACAATTATCACAAATATTGAACTGTTTGTTTTTTGAATCGATTCAGCAAAACAGTCAATTCGATCCACTGAGAACTTTAGATCTTCTATCAAACATTATTCCTCTGGATAGAATTCAAAAAGCCATAGATGGTTATAAAGAAGAAGATTTGGAAGAGATCAAAAATGAAGCAAGGTACTATCTCGATGCAATTGCAAATCAGTCGTCTCCAAGCCTACGTGCACGATTGTATGCAATTTTAGATGCACTTGTATCCGTAATCGAAAGTATTATTACAGCTTTTGGTTTGGGTGATTTTTTTAAACCTGCTGAAAGCGATATTCATGCAGATTTTAAATCTCAGAAAGTCATGATGTTGATAAGTCTTTTTAGCATGATAACTGGGATGATTCTACCAGTACTTGGTGCGGAAAAAGGTGCTTTAATTATTGGAAAGGCTCTTTTAAGTATTGCTACAGCAAGTATTATATGGCCATTCATAAAACCAATGGTGAAGAGTCTTCCCGCGAATGCAGAAAATTGGTCTAAACAGATCCAGCAAGGTGGTTTTGTTGCGCAAGGAAGAAAGGAGTCATTGGATGAAATTGCAGATATCCTTGAAATGGGACGACATCCAATTTTAGTTGGACCTTCAAGAGTTGGGAAGAGTCTTGCCGCAAAAGCGCTTGTAAAGGCTATTGAGAGAGGTGATTATCCTGAACTTAAAGGAAAAAAAGTTTTTCGTATCAACACAGCGGATATTGTTGGGAATAAAGCCTCTTTTCTTGGTGGTGGGAATGATATTCTGAAAAAAATTAGTGATGCGATGGGAAGGCATCGCAAAAACATCATTTTGGTATTAGATGAGATCCACATGGCTTGTAAAGACAAAGCCAAAATCGCTGATCAGCTTAAAACATTTCTCGATGAAGGAGGAGAATTCCCACATGTGATTGGTATTACGACTGAAGAAGAGTTCAAGCATGTGAGGCAGAATAATGCCTTTTCACTACGTTTTGATCGCGTTGATATCAAAAATACCGATAAAGAAGAGACGATTAATATATTGAGTGATACTGTTTTAAAAAGTCGTTTTAAGCCACTCATTGAAAAAGATACTCTCGAGTATATTTATGTTAGATCGCAAGAAAATGCAGCTGCACCACAGCCGACAACAGCAATTAATATTTTAAAGAGATGTATTAATCGTGCCGGAAAAAAACAAAAAACATCAAATGGAAAAAAGATAATTGCCAATTCTAATCAGATATCATCATTACGTTCTCAGTTAGCTGCCAGTCGTGGAAAAAACAAGGAAGTAAGGTCTAATATTACAATTCTTCAAAATGAACTCGTGGGTTTTAGAAAGCAATCAATATTGGATCAAAAAAAAATGAAGGATCTTTTTAACTCGAAAGAGTTATTAGATCATATGACGAAAGAGTCATATCGATCTGTTCTCAAAGTAGCAAATATTGGAAAAAAAGTTTTGGTTCATAAAGACGAGAAGCAATTGAAGTACTTTTTGTTGATGCAAGAATTTTTTAATAAAACTTTGGAAGAGCATATTAAGTTAACATCGAAACAGCTTGATGTAAATATTGTGATAGACAAAGCCCTTGTCGATGATGTTTTGAATGGATGAGTGACTCTTCGTAAGCTCGGAGAGCGTCTGTTCAAAGCCCAATGTTGTCAAAATAAGAAAAAGGCTGTAGCAAAAAAGGAAAGCGAAAGAGGGCTTTCGCACTCCAAACGCTTTGCGTAACATTAGAAATACAGATCTCCAAAGCTACGCGAAGCGTTTGGAGTGCGAAAGTCCTCTTTCGCTTTGTTATGAAACGCCATATTTGTCAACATGTCTGGATTTGACGGTTACCTCCAAAGAGATTCGCCTTTTATTTTGAGTTGTTGGGCTATTGCCAGAGTGTAAAAATGATAGAAGCTATGACTATAGAAAGGATTGGATAGCCGATATCAATTAATGACAATTTTACAGAACGGTTTTCCCATAAAAAATTAATACCCATTGTTGCTGCTGAGAAGCATATACCCAAAATTAATCCAAGAACAATGGCAGCTGGCAAAGTAGATGTTTCCGTTGCAAAGACGATAAATGCTACCCCAAATGAAGTTAGAAGGTTTAAAAGGAATGTGATAATCAGTTTGGAGGCAAATTCACTATTTGTTGGTTTTTTAATTTCGATACCATGATTCATTATTTCTAATATCCAGGAATTTGCCATTATGACGGAGAACCACAGATATCCTAAAAACCATAGAATAATACCTGAAGCTAAAAGGGCCCAATAATTAAGTTGAGAAAAGAAAGGTTCCATTTTTTTCCTATTGTTAAATTTTTGTTGATGCAGTTACATTACTGTAAGTAAGTGTTTTTTTTATATTGAGTTAAAAATAATAAAAATGGGAGACAAAAAAGAATTTTTTAATTTTTTTTTGTAGGGAAATCTATGAATTGTTGGAAATGTGGAACAGTCCTTTCAGAAAAAGCGTATGGAAAAATTTCCTTTCGAGCAACTTGTGAAGAATGCGATACGGATTTGCATTGCTGTAAAAATTGTAATTATTACAAACCTGGATTACCAAATGACTGTGCAATTCCCGGTACGGATTATGTTGCAGATCGATTTAAGAATAATTTCTGTGAGGAGTTCTCCATAATAGGGACGGGGCCATCATTGGAGAATAAGGATTTAAAAAATCGTTTTGATGATTTATTTAAATAAAAGAGCATCTATCCTACGCGCAGTTGACTAAACAAGATCTCATTTTTTTAGCCATTCATATCCGATGTAGCGTTCCGGATTATATCCAGGGTGCATATATGTGCAAGTCGTAAAGCCCAAACTTAAGTAAAAATCACGTGCATGAGTATTGATCTTGCGAGCTATTATTACTAGGTGATTGGCATCTTTAAATTGGTCAAATACCCTGAGAATAAGTTGTTTACCAACTCCCCTTAACCAATATTCAGGATCAACAGCAAGTTGGGTGATATATACTTTATTAGGGGTCTCAGTTAGTTTAAAACCAACAAAACCAATTACTTTTCCATCTTTAGTAGCAGAAAATAGGTATTGTGTTTTCGTACGAAAATCATTGTACACATCTGAGAAAGCGATATGTAAAAAGGCTGCTTTATCGACTACACCTAGATCTTCCGGTGTAAACTTTTCATAAGCTTTGCTAAAGGCTTGTACGAAAATATTTTCACATTCTTTTAACTCATCATCTGTAGTTAGATGTAAATCATACTTGTTTCCTAGTTTATCGATATATTCTTTTGTGTTGATCATTTGCATTAATGAGAAAGTCATTAACATCAAAAATAATATTTTTTTTAAATTCATGATTGTTTCCTACTTAAAATAAGTCGATTAAGTTAGTGTGTTTTTAATATTTTTGCAAATTAATAAAAAATTTAAAATATTTTTTTTCTGAATGAGTAGAGCAAGTAACAAATTATCGCAATTACAATTATTGCTCCGGCTTCTTCTACTCCGATTTCTATTTTTTGGATTATTGAGAGCCAATATTCTCCAAAAAAATAACCAATTGAAAGAAAGGTTGCAACCCATATAACTGCGCCTGTGTAAGCGTAAAGGAAAAATTCTTGAAGTTCAAGATTAGTGATCCCCGCTGAAACCCCTGTAAAATGTCGAATTCCAGGTATGAAATAGCCAAAAAATAAAGTCCATTTGCCATAATGCTCAAACCAATTGTGAGCTTTTTGCAGATGATGTTCTCTGATACCCAACCAATAGCCATATTTTGTAATAAAGAAAGTACCGACAGTTTTACCAAGGATGTAGCTAAGGCTGATTCCACAAATACTTCCAGCACAAGCTGCAATTATCGTAGCAGGTAGGTTCAGTTTTCCAGAAGCAATTAGGGTTCCGGAAAGCACTAAAAGGGTCTCCTCGGGTATTGGAAGAATAATAATTCCAAGAGTTAATAGTACAAACAAAGTAAAGCTTCCATAGTTAAGAAGCCAAAGGGATAGTGTCTCGTTATTTATTAGGGAATCCATATTTTTTTTCTTCCACTACCATTTATACCACGCTCGGGTAGGATTGTTAATATTTTTGCCGCGTCAAAGTCCCGGGGTTGAGCGATCGTAAGTCACCCCATATTACTAATATTGGGTGACTTACGATCACTCAACCGCGAGAGCATTCACGCCCAAAAATATTAACAATTCTACCCGAGCGTGGTATATAATAAAATTAAAATTTTGCATTCATTGCACGCATAAGACCAGCGATATCTTTTATTTTAATTCTTGGATTTTTGAATAACAAATAGGTCGGTGTGCCTTGTGGGTGAAATTTCTCCCAGAATGTTTTGCGTGAATCAAGGTTGAAAATCCATCTTGCAGTGCTGAATATTTTTCTAACAATACATGAGCCTGTTTTCTTTAATCCTATAATTTCTTTTATTTCTTTATTAGGTGTTGCCCCAAAAGTAACATAGTGGCAATTTTCGTTTGCAACTGTTTCTAATGCAGTTACAACTAAGAGTTCTGGGGTACCATGAGGAGCTTCCGGGGTGATCATCAAATGGTTCATGAGCCATCCATCGTGGGCTTCTAGTTTATTTAATAGTAACACCCCAACGATTGAGTCATTGCATTGAGCAAAGAACCACCGTTTGCCTAAGCGATTTTCAAATAAATGTACATTAGAAATGTGGATTTGAGGACCTTTGCGATTTTTTAACCATTTAATTCCCACTTGTTCTATTGCATGTTCTATTTTAATATCACTGTTAACATATTCATGAGCTGTAACCCCTTCATTTTGGGCATGTTTTACCTTTCTTCGTACTAAGCTTGCATGATTTCCTGTTTCGGCTCTAGGATCTTTCTGAGGGTCGATAAATAATTCTTCTCCAAATTCGATTGATATCTGAGTGTATTTATTTGTTATAGCCCAATTTTTAAATTCTAGAGAGGTGATGACATAGATGACATTCCATTGGTTTTCATTACAGTACCTATGAAAAGCCTCGACAAATTCATCTTTTGTTTCTTTAGAACAAACTGGGTCTCCAAAAACATAAACACAACCAAACTCTAGTCGATAACCAATCATGCCAGGGATATTGGAGGTTGTAAAAATTTTACAGGAAGGATCAAGGATTGCATCGGTAGTAGAGCTTCCCCATCGACGTATCCAATCAATATAATAGGGATTATTCATTTCCATTGGTTTACCTAGGGATTTAGCTATACTGCAATCTGCATCAAACTGCGATTTGGACCCGCGCGAAAGCTCCCGCGATTCAACGATCGTAAACGGGTCCATATTATTAATATTGACCCGTTTACGATCGTTGAATCCCGGGGCTTTGGCGCGGTCCAAATTCGAAGTTTGATGCAGATTGCAGTATATCTTCAAATGTGAAATTCTAACTAGAGAATTCTGTGAAGTAAATATTTTAATTCGAATTATTACCTAGAATACGAGGATTTTTATTACTAAAATTGACAAAATGGTTAAAATGGGAAGTCTTTGGTTTTTAAAAATCCTAAGATGAGGATTAATAATAAATGATAAATTCCTTTTTTGTGAAATTTAAGTTTTTGTCTAACCAGAAAGTCAGCAAGATTTTTCAATCGATTCTATTATCTTTCCTACCTCTTTCGTTTTGTCACAGCGACGCTAATGAGGATCAAAATTTAGATATAATTCTTAACGAAAATTCAAGTGAATCGCCCGAAAGGTTTATTTTGAATTGTATTAGCACCGAGCCTCAATACTTTGAAGATCTGACGCCCATTCAATCGTTGTATACGAAAGATGCCTCGAATGAGTATTCAGCTGATTCGGGATTATTTTCAGGAAACTCAAAAGATCAGTTTTTTAAAAATCCTATCACCAGCCTACCTATTTGGGCAGAGGGTGATGTAGACAAATACTATGCATATTATGCCTATCACGAAGTAACGCGTCTCGATCGCCTTATCCTCAATATAGCAAACTATTTTGGTATTATCATACATGGAAAAAAGACCCAAATTGAGCTTGATTCGCATTTAAAATGTTTCGATATTCAGAAGCTGCTTATTGAAGGGCCTTACGAAAATCCAATCTTGTCCACAACCGCCCAAATGCTAATTTATGACAATTTAAATGATATTGAAAAAGTGTATGATATTCATTTGCATAATCTTGGATTTGATGAAGATAATTTTCTGAATCCTAAAGCTTCGGCTTTCGGTGTTGCAACTCATCTGGATTATATTAAGTTTTCTTTGTTGAGATACGCATGTGGAATTACTTCTCCACAGGGCTCGACAAACGAAGCGCGAAAAAGGCTTTATCTTTATGCAAGTCATTTTCCAAAACTTATAGGGGTTGTTTTACCTTTTCATAAAGCTATCTTAGGGGATGGAAAAGTTGATTGGGATAACACTGGATCGTACATATCGAATCATACTGTTTTAAAAACAGCCGGTCGTTTTGAAAGCCTATCATCGGAACTATTGCCTGCAACTTCGATACATCCATTAGATCCTCAGTGGAGAGAAAAACTCTTTCGAGCTCATGCAAAAGGAATCCGATTGGTAAAATGGGTACCTCCTCAAAGTATAAAACCCGATACCCCTTTATTCGACAATTTTTATCGCATGATGAAGCAATTGGATATGACATTAATTGCACATGTTGGCCCTGAACATACAATTCCAACGACTGAATCTACACGGATTTGGGTGGATTGGGGCAATCCATTAAGATTTAGAAAGCCTCTTAAATTGGGTGTGAATGTGATATTATCACATTGTGGTCATAAAGATTTGATACCAGATTTGGATCACCCTCAGCGCATTTTGGTTCCTGGATATCAATTGTACATACGATTAGCAAGAGAAGCTCATCAGAAGAATTTAAAAGGGGAGTGGAAAGGAAAGCTTTATGGCGATCTGGCTGCTGTAACAACACATTATGGTCCTGAATTTATTAGAGAGTTGTTGCTTCTTGCAAATGAGGATGGCTTTAGGCTCATATATGGATCAGATTATCCATATACAAATTTAATAAAACCAAGAAATGATGCCTATACGACATGTTCAAAAGCTGGTCTCGTTGATCCCAGGTATGTGAAGCCTTTGCAGGAAATAAGGGAATGGAACCCGCTATTAGCTAATTATATATTCACCAGGGTTTTAGAGTTCCAACGTATTGATGGTGAAAAAATTCGATTTCCTAAATCTATTTTTAATGGTGAATATGAAGGAGCTAAATTAAAATTAATCGATCCTGTTATGTGGCTTCAGCATAAAGAATGTTCAGTCTTTTAATGTACTCTAGCAACATTTCTAGAAATTTAGTTGTTTTTAATACAGAATTGGCAAATGTGTTTTATTGGGATCGAAGCTTGAAAATAGAAGAAAATTAATGTAAAAAAAATGGATATATAGTATTATACATATGGGGTTTAAGTCCAAAACTCACGTTAAACAAAAGGAATAATATGAGCACATCTAATATGAAACTTCATTATCGAGGTTCATTACTATGGGTAATATTTTGGATAATTGTATTTTTCCCGATAGCACTTGTTTTGCTTTTAACAGATAGTTCATTTTATCTGAACGGAGCGACATACAATTTTCATTATGATGGATCTCGTTTTTGGCTATGTTTTTGGGTATTGGTGTTTTTTCCCGTAGCATTTCTGCTGCTATTCATCAATGGATATTCAGTGGATGTTATTAATGAATAGTATATATCAGCTACTTAGATAAAACTTGGAATTTTAGCTAGAGGTTGGTATACAACAGCCCGTTCAATTTCAAGTTTTAAGCGTACAGTAATATAATAAATTTAGAGCAATTTTTTCTATATTTATTTGATTTTGTTAGCAAAGAATGCAACTCTCGTTAAGTTCTGCGTGAAGCTTTCTTGTTTCTTTTTCTGATTGTGCAATAAATGCCTCCAGTTCTTTTGTATCGATGGTCTCGCTATGTTTTTTTGAAAAAGTATCAAAAATATTGGAGGCTAAACATCTCACTTTTTTAAATAACATTACTTTATCTCCATCAACCAAGCATTTGTCAATCCAAGAAATTCGTTCAATAATACCTGTTTTGGGAGCCAATGTCTTATAAGCACTTAAACTCATTAACATTTTATTGGGTTCTATTAATATTACATTAAATTTATTATAGTTCATGCGGATAAAATGAGTCCGACTATTTTTATAGTCCTCGCATTCTTCTTCATTTTTACTCATCCGTTCAATCAAACTTTCTTTATCTTTTTTAAATTGCTCAACATCTGCAAGGAAAACTTCGCCTCGATTTTCATAATCTTTGAAACTATTGTTGTAGGCTGATATTTCATCATTTATTTTGTCCAAATCAGTTTGATTTTTTTCAATTTCTTTAGTTAAATCACTTTTTTCATGAGTTGCTTCTTTACCGTCTTCCTTCTTTGAAGATGGACTCTCTTTAGAATCTGGAGCTATTGTTCGTTCTTCATTTAATTTATTTTTTATAAGCTCAAGACGTAGTTTTTCCTCTTGCAAGAATTTATCTTTTTTACGAAGCTCTGCTCTTTCTTCAAGTAATTCTGTTCGTTTCTTGGTTAATTCACCACTCTTTTTGTCATTTTGAAGGCGTTCAAAATACAAACTTTTTTGGGCTTCAAACAACTCTTTTTTCACAGTAGTTAGAGTTACTCTTGCGACAGGTTTACCATCCACCGTTTGATATAACTTTCCATCAATGTATTGCATTGTGTATTCGCCTTCTTTATTTTCGCTAATAGAACCGGCAGGAGATGTCATAATAACCTCAAAAAATAGTTTTGTTTTTATATAATATTGATTCACTTGCGATCACTAAACCGCGGGAGCTTTCGCTTAGCCCAAATGCCAATGTTGATCCAGGCTGGAGCATAATTGAATTAATGACCCGTCATTGCTGCTAAAACCCGGCGTTTGCCTTCGAATGTTGCGCGGCCATGCATTGCCAGAAGATTATCAAGGACCATGACGTCACCTTTCTGCCAGGGAAATGATACTGTATTCGCATCTAATGTATCCATAATATGATAAATATCATCCCTTGGTATTTTTGTTTTGTCCCCAAAAAATACCTTATGCAAGCTCATATGTTTACGTGAATAGAGCATTTGGGCAGCAAGATATCTCCACAGGCCTAAAAATTTTGGGTTGAAGTCAAACAGATGCGCTTGATTGAACCAAACTTTTTCATTTGTAATTGGATGAGACATGAATGCAGGGCGTACTTGACTTATTTTTAACCAATCGTTTTGATTCCATTCGAATTCGAATTCATTTTCAATGCATTTTCTTTCGGCTTCTTTTTTATCAGTTGTTTCAAGGACATCCATCCATGATTTATGGCATGTTTGGATGCTATTGACAAAATCCATAAATTTACTTTTATAGAAATAGCATGATTCATAGCGGATGTTTTTTTCGCCGAATCGTTTCTTAATATCCGGATCAATGCTTTGTAATACTTTTCTTGCATCGGCTATAATCGTTTCCCCTTTTTCAATAGGTGGGAATTGGCAATAGAAATAGATATGTGAAGGATAGTGTTTTACGAAAGAGAGTTCATTATGCAAAGGGATTTTCACAGCTGGAGGTGCTTCGGTTGAGGTATAAATCCCATCCCTGATTTTTTTTCTTGGACTATCTCCTCCTATATAATCGAGAAACTTGCCTGTTTTTAGATTCTTGATAACCGATGAAAAATCATCCTCATTATGGATAGGAAAGTTTCGGAAAAGTAAACCGCCATATTTCAATAGATTTTTTTGGAAAAATTCGTTTTGTTGGCTTAATAGGTTTAAAAATTCACTCAGGGGCATTTTGGGGTCGGTAGGCTCGATGACTAGCGGAAGTTCTGAATTTGTGATAAATTTTGTTTTAACAGCATCCATTTTTGATAAATCCTTATTTTATTTGCAGCAAAAAATTATCAATCCTATCTGAGCGTGGTATACAATGAATTAGGATTTAGGCCAATAAAAAAATGTTTAATATATTTATTTATTCGCATAAAAGATAAAAGAGTAATACATATATTTATTAATCTGATTTTGGTTTTTTTTGGATTTCGTTGAAAAGGAGGGTTTTATGAAAAGATACAATAAGCTTACGCCTCAAGAAGAACATGTTATTCTAGGAAAAGGGACAGAAAGACCGGGAACTGGTGAGTATAATAAAAATTCAGAACCTGGAATTTATGTCTGTAAACAGTGTGACGCTCCTTTATATCTTTCAACAGATAAATTTTCTTCTCAATGTGGATGGCCAAGCTTTGATGATGAAATCGAGGGGAGTGTTCTTCGTCATGTAGATGCCGACGGTGAACGTAATGAAATTGTTTGCAAGAGTTGTGGGGCACATCTAGGTCATGTATTTATCGGTGAAGGATTTACAGAAAAAAATCAAAGGCACTGCGTAAATTCAATCTCTTTAAAATTTATTCCAGCTTATACAAAAGAAGGATATGAGAGGGCTATTTTTGCTGCGGGGTGTTTTTGGGGTGTGGAACATTTGTTGAAGACATTATCTGGTGTAATTAAGACAGCTGTAGGTTATGCTGGAGGCTCAACAGCCAATCCGACCTATCAAGAAGTTTGTGGAGGTAATACAGGACATGCAGAAGCTGTTGAAATTATTTTTGACCCAAAAATTACAAGTTTTGAAAAACTAGCTAAATATTTTTTTGAATTACATGATCCTTCTCAATATGAGCGACAAGGGCCTGATGTCGGCAATCAGTATCGTTCTGCAATTTTTTATTTAACGGAAGATCAGAAGGAAATATCTGAAAAGTTAATAGAAATTTTGGAAAAGAATGGGATGAATGTTGCGACTCAAGTGGTTCCTGCAAGTACGTTTTATAATGGTGAAGAGTATCACCAACAATATTATGAAAAAACAGGGAAGGTCCCCTATTGCCATCGACCAGTGAAAAGATTTTAAATCAGTCTCCGAGGTCAATTTTGCGACGTAGCTTCTTTTTTTCACCATGTTTAGTTTTTTTCTGTAATCCCTCCTCTTTTTTGCTACGTGAAATGCGAGTAGGAATCCTCTTAGGGGCACGATAATTTAAAGCGGCTACTTTTTCTCTTAATTTTTCAATACACCGCATTTTGTTATAATGTTGGCTTCTACTTTCTTGGCAAGTAATTACAATATTTTGAGGTTTATATATTAGACGAACGGCGCTATCTGTCGTATTAACATGCTGACCCCCACTACCACTTGAACGATAGGTTTCAATATCACAAAGATTCAATAGTTCATCGTCGGATGAAGGAAGAATGATTTTAGGTTTTGGATAATTCATGCGTTTTTTCCATGAGGCACTATTTTAGGATATCATAAAAATAGTAGATGATTAGTTTTGAAATTGCAAATAATTACCACATAGGTTAATTACAATTTATGAGTTTTGATAAACAAATTTAATGTTAGGAGGGGCTAATGGCACATCTTTCAGTTCCAGTATCAGCAAATGATCATATTGATGGCTTTGCATCCGCACCTGTAACTCTTGTTGAGTATGGAGACTATCAATGTCCTTATTGTGCGGAAGCACATGTTGTCGTTAAAAATTTACAAAGAGATTTAAATAGAAATTTGCGTTTTATATTTCGAAATTTTCCAATAAAAGAAGCACATCCAATGGCATTACTTGCTGCAGAATACGCTGAAGCCGCGGCTTTACAAAATAAATTTTGGGAAATGCATGATCGAATTTTTGAAAACCAAAAGAAATTAAGTCCTGAAACACTTCTTAAGTTTGCTGAACAATTACAGTTAGACACAAAAAAGTTGAATCATGATTTGCATTCATTAAGAGTGAAAAATAAAATTGACGATGACTTTAGTTCCGGAGCCCGTAGCGGAGTCAATGGAACGCCCTGTTTCTATATAAATGAGGAGCGTTTTAATGGAGAAGCTTCGTCTGACGAATTGATGCAAGCGATTGAAGCTGTCAGTAAATCGATTTAGTAATATATCCTTTGGTGAAGGCGAAACTCTTTGTAGTGCGTGTCGCTTGCGACCGCTTTTAGATTGCACGCATTGGTATGTAGGATCTTTGGTGCTTACGAAGTTAGCGCGTCCGTTGCCTCAAAATATTCTAGATACAAATACGTGCAATCTAAAAGCGGTCGCAAGGAGGCTAAGAAAAAATTGATTTAAATCTATAATTCACTTCGTAAGCTCGGTAGAGCGTCTGTTCAAAGCCCGGAGTGACGTAAGGAACTCCGGGAAAAAATAAAAAAGCATTAGAGCTCGTAGAGCGACTCAAATACGAGGTTTTTAGTATGGAGATGTTTTTAGCGCTTAATTTTGCTTATTGTTAAGATGCTTTTTAAATCGCCGCATTCCTGAGTCGCTCTACGAGCTCTAATGTTTTTTTTATTTACCCAGAGTTCCCTTAAGGTCACTCTGGGCTTTGAACAGACGCTCTACCGAGCTAACGAAGTGAATTCTATGTAGTTTCAGTTCTTTCGTTGTTATAAGCGACAATAGCTCCAACGACGTTCTTATCTATCGAAACCACCGTACCGGTTATTCCGAAAGCTCGTAAATAACAGACGACACCTGGCATAAGTCTTCAAAGATCGGAAATATATCTTCAATCGTTGGCATCTGTCCATTATTAACTGCAAGCATATAGAGGATTAATTGCCCATTCTTTCCTTCAATATAACCACCTAATGCCTGTGTTGTTAAAAAGTACTTATTCGTTGCTAAATTATAGGAAACCCCTGTTCCGGTTTTTGCGTAAACTTTCCCTACGGCATTCGTCGTTTTACCAAAATCTTCTAAAGAACCATCAACACCAAGGATTGGAAGTGAGTTCATATAAGATGTAAACTGTTTTGATGGTAGTTTTTTGACGTATTCTAAAAGTTGAACTTCGCTTTGCGGGGTTACTCTATTTTCATCACCACCGGCACCATCAATAAAGACAAATGCATCAGGGGATATTTTGACATCTTCAATGACAAAATTTCCTAAAAGTTTCATTCCTTCATCGAATGTCTTTTGACCCTTTTGTGAAGCAAGTAATAAGGGCACAAGATTTGCTCCTAAATTATGACTCACTTTAAGAATCAATTTTCCATATTCTGAAAGAGGAGGCGATGTCCAAATAGCTATCGGTTGTTTTTTTTCGAAAAAGATTTCTTTTGATAATTTTTTAGGTGCAATTTTATCAATGTTTACAGTAATTCCTTCTGCTCCTAAGGATTGTATGAAAGCTGCTCTTGCGAAATCATTTGGATCTTTTATTGAAAACGTACGCAGGACATTTTTTTGATTCATCGGAATTGTGCCTTGCACAACAATATTTTTTCCCGCTTCATCAGAAGTTATTTTCAAATCCATTTTCTCACTGGTCGCAACAGTTTTGACTTCATTTTTTACGGAATATCCTTCCACTTTTGGACGCCATGAGAAGCTTGCTGTTGTACCGACACTGGTTGGATTTAAGACAATATCGATTAAGTTCTCATTGAGCATAATGGGTGACACCATCATGCCTCGTTTTTCGGTAGTTTGAAAAAGATTCTCATCAATAAATACATTACCATTGATCTCTTTTATCCCTTTCTCATGAATTTGCTTTGCTAAATTATTGAATGCAAGTAAGGGATCTTGAGGAGTTAAAATGGCTCCTGGAACTTGATTTGCATTTATGTGATCTAGTTTTGTGAATGCTAACATATCTGAATCGATTTGTCTTCCACCCATTGTGAGATCACCTTGAGCAACAAGGACCAAATTTCCTTTGAGTTTTCCGTTTGTGATCTCTCCCGTTAAGTATACAGGAGTTTTGAATCGGAAATCATCGCCATAGGCTTTCAATAACGCAGCAACAGAGAAGAGTTTTGTCGTTGAAGCTGGAAGAAACATTTCATCTGAATGAATGTCATAAAGGACTTGGCCTGTTTCTGCATTTTTAGCAAAAAATCCCCAAGTTGAATGTTGGTATTTGGGTTGTTGCATAATTTTTAACATTTTTTCAGGTAGTGGCTTTTCGTCTGCGTTGATATTTGAGAATGTTGTAGAAGTTAAGAGTATTAGAGAGGCTTTTAGAATATTTGAGATTTTCATTTATGACCTTTTGTTTATTAAATCTATAAACTTATTTTTACTCCTTTTTTATCATTTGGGAAAGAGAAAAATGATAGTAAAAGATTGAATCATTTTAACAAGAGGTTGCTATAGAAGGATGATCAATTTATTGATATTGATGAATGATTGATTTTGATATAATGGTTAGACCAATAATACATATCTAGGATTACAATGAATTTAAACTCTATTATTCAACCTTTATGCCTTGGCTATAAATTAAAACAATTTCAGGCCGGGGAGGAGTATGGAAGAAAAAATGAACAACCTCTTGTTACAAGATTAAATCAAGTATTAAGGATTGATACAACCTTGACATTAGTTCAGAAAGCATCTGAATTGTTCGTTACAGGGTTTACGATTAAAGGAAAGTTCCGAGCTATTTGTTTTATAACGCCAATAATAGCTGTCATATTACCAAAGTTTAACATCAAAAATGCATATATCAATCGATGTGGTAATTTTGTAAATCAGCATATTGATAAGGTTGTTCAGGGTGCTCACATTTTATCTGTTGCATCATCAATTGCTCTTTTAATAATGGGACAGAGCATGTTTGGTGGGATAACATTGGCTTTTTTAGGATTAGCTTATTTGGAACAAAAAAAAATTATTCCATTATCAATTGAAACGATCCTCAATTATGTTACTTATCCCATCGGTGAAATATCTACATTGTTGAATGATGATCTTTTATTAAAAAGTTCGAGTCTTTTTAAGGCCGGATTGAAGGTCATTAGTATTGCAGGATCTTATCTATATCCAAATAGAGAAATACTTCCCAAAGATGCAGAGAAGTCATTTGTTAAAAATCTTGATACACAAGTAAAATTCCATAACAATAAATACACCACTGTGAAAAAGTTATTAAACTTACAGAAAGTCACTGTAAGTCCAGTGCTTGATCAAATGCGAGCCATACCAAATTTTTTCACGTGGAATCGTTCATTTTTTTCTGAGGCAGATTTTCAATTAAGAATGGACAACTGTATAAAGGAGAGTTTACCCGGATTCAATAAAAAATTGGTTGACGAAGACGATCAAATTAATATCCGATATAAAAAGCAATTAACACTAGTTTTTACATCTGGACTTAAATGTGAAATAGAGAAAAAAATCGAGCAGCTTTCAAAAGATATATATTTATATAGTCGTGAAAAGGGGAATGATTCATATGAAGATGTTTTTAAACCAGCATATCCCCTTGATACAAAAGATTTAATAGAGAAATTTAATGATATATGGTTAGCAGTAGATAATCTGAAAAACTATCAAGATAATTTTCCAGATTCATTAAGTTTAAATAACGATGAAACTGTCGAAGAGGTTAAAGCTAACTTTGAAAAAAAAGGATTGGATTTCGAAGTTGCAAAAAAAATATCCGGATTATTTCAAGCTAGCGATAATGGTTATTATTCCGATGACGATGATATGATTGTTGATGTATGGAAAAAGTATGAAAAAAAGTTACAGGTAATTAGAAAAACCTATCCTAAAACCTATCTTGAAAACATTCGAGCTCGAATGGCAGAACTTGAATTTCTTCAAATGTTATATGATAAATTGAATGAAAAATTAAAAACAAACTTTGAAGAAAATGAATTTCAATCGATCCAAAAGGTCTTAACACAAAAGTCAAATCGTTTTGGTAAGTCGTATGATGAGTACTTTAAAGAACTTTGGAATGAATCTTCAAATGGATGGAAAGATTTTGTCGTTAAGCATCAAGATGGATTAAAGAACAAGGATGAAGTCTTAGCAAAATTATTTGTTCTAGGAACTCTACAAAAAGATAGAGAAAATTACATTCAAAAGTATATCTGCGATAACATTCCTTTTGTACAAAATGCAGCTTTGGATGCGAAATTTTTTCAAATTTTTGCAAAGACTTTTGGATTGAGTCCTAAACATGATGTGAAGATCGATTTTCATTCTCGTACTGGTTATCTGAATGAATGGTTAACTATATATGCAGTGAAAGCAGCAAGTCCTTTCAATGATCCTGATCACATTATAAGCTGTATAGCAACAGCTTTCGCAAATTCTACGCTTCCTTTCGAGCTATTTACCAAGTGGTGGGATCAATGGTGTGATACACAAAAATGGTCACGAGAAGATAAGAAGAGAATAATATTGGGAAAAAAAATTGTACTTGTTCAGAAAGAATTGAAAAAATTTAAAAGAAAGCAGGACGATTTCACTCAAGATGATTCTTATTTTAATCTTTATTTGACCAAAATGAGCTTTCAAAGATGGTTCAGTGGAACCAATTTTTATGCTCTCACAAGAAAAATGTTAATTGACATGGAAGTATTGGTTGAGTCTGCTTAAAATCTTTCCAAAAAAAATGTTTTAAGCTAGTTTAATGTTATCGATTTGATAAAACTTTGATTTTAAAAGCCTCAGTACTATCAAAAGAGGTATTTTAAACATTTCTGGATAAAAAAATGTACCATGTTTTTGATATATGTCAAGATATAGCAGAGAAGTTGAAAAACCCATCTGTTATTTTAGCGCAAGCAGAACAGGAAAGCATAGCAGGTCTGGTGCAGACCTTCGCATGGCCACTTACGACATTTGCTGGTGGATTTCCTGGAATAGCTTGTTTTTTTGCCTCGATGGATCATGTTTTTCCTGATCAGGGGTGGAGTCAAGTGACACATGAGTATTTAAAATTGACTGTAAATTTTTTGGAGAATGGAGGAGACGGTGGTTATTCTCTCTTTGGAGGTTTATCGGGGCTATGTTTTGCAATTCATATTTGTTCGAAAAATGGATCTAGATATCAAGGGGTATTGAGTAAATTAGAAGCCATTCTGGAAGAAAAAATCGGATTTGAACTTTCACGTATTGCGGCTAATGAATCTACAAATGAAAGCTATGTTCCGGCTTATCAATATAGTCTGATGAATGGAATCCCTGGAGCTGCGGCCTATCTTTTATTAAGAAAAGATAATAGTAGATTGAAGAAGTTAGCTAAGGATTGTATAGATATTCTAGTAAAGCTTCTCATGAAGTCGCGGAAGGTCGGAGATGTTACTGTTCCCGGTTGGTATGCTGCAAATGAGGCAGAACAAAATCAATATCCCGGAGGTTCTTACATATTGTCCACAACATATGGTGTTGTGGGGTGTTTATCGGTATTGGGACTCGCTGCTTGGGATGGAATTGAAGTACCTAGGATTCATGAATCAATTAAGATGGTATCTCAATGGTTAATCGAAAACAGGACAAAAGTCCCTTCGGGTTTTGATTGGCCTGTAGAAATACCTTTTGAAGACGTGGTTATCTATCCTGAAAATTTTGTTGGTTCTCTTGTTTATGGGAATCCTGCAGTGAATTTTAGTTTATATTTGGCTGGGCGCGCTTTAGGAGATAAGGCGCAGATGAATCTTGCTGAGACAAGTTTTGTAAATTATTTTACCCATCAAGACAATCGTTGGAAAGAAAAGGAAGCTTCTTTAATGCATGGCGGTGCGGGATTATTGGCGCTTGTTAACCGAATGCAAAAATTAACCTATAGTGTCTCACTTAAGCAAATCGCATCGACTATTGAACAATCGATTAAGAATGAATATCGTCCAAACCACAGGTATGGATTTCAAACTTATAAAATGACCGACAAGGAGAAGGTGGCTTTGGATGATCCAGGTTTTCTTAATGGTGCTTCAGGTATTGGCTTAGCCCTACTTTCTTCTACCGGCCGATTGGATGATATTTTGTGGGATCGAGCTTTTTTATTAGCCTGAATTTTGTTTCTCGTCTGAACGTTAATTTTTTCATAAATAACTAATTTTATCCCTAATGCCCTCTTAAATATGTTTTAATGATAGATGGTTGGTAAAATTAACTGTTCATTGAAATTAACTGTTCAATATTTAATGAACAGTATAATATAATGAACAGCAAAGGAGGTTCGTCATGAAGGGGAAGTTTTTAATAGGTTTTAACGAACCTTATTTGGAAAGCAATATCTACGCAGATAAATCATCCCTCATTTTGGAATGGCTTTTGATAGAGGGAATAGAGAAATCAGAATTCTCGTTAAGAGAAGTAGCAAGAGATTGTGGGGTAAGTGTGGGTTTGGTGCAGCGAGTTTTTGGTGTATTGGTTTTAAATGGGCTTTTGAAGACTGAAGGGGTGAGAACGGCTAAAAAATTCACCTTCAAAAAACCAAATTTGCTTCTCAAAAGTTGGCTTGGAGAATATAGCATCGCGAAAAAGTGTAAAATGAGGACTTATCGTTCTGGATTTCAAGGAAAGAAAGAACTTCTCGAGGTGTTGAGGAAATCAAAATTAGATGAAGTTGTCGCTTTAGCTCTTCATTCTTCCGCTGAAGCTTATGACTGTAAAAATACTAATTTGGAAAGTCTTGAATTGTATGTTCTAGATTCATCTGCTAGGGAAAAGCTTGAACATGTTCTTCAATTAGAACCACAGGAAAGGGGGTATGAGGTTTTGCTTATTGAACCCTATTATAAGAGTTTGTTAAATCATAATATGAGCTCCCACAAAAATGTGAAAAACTCTCCGGCTTTGCTAACTTTTCTTGATCTTTATCACTTTCCTCTCCGTGGACAAGAACAAGCTGAATTTATGGCAGAACGAATTCCTAAGCTAAAACGTATCTACAAACATGGATAATTAAAATGGAAATCGAGAACGAAGATAAAGTGATTTCAGAATTTCTAAACTCCATCGGTCCATGGCACAATAATATTGTGATCGGGGGTGGTTATGCTCTTTTTATTTACAAACTTTATCTAACAGATCAAAGCCTGGAAAATGCTCCTGTGGGAACAAGGGATATCGATTCGCTCATTTCTCGGAGGATTCCTGAAATATCGAAAAATAATATCGCAAAACATCTTTATGAAGCAGGATTTACAAATGTCTTCAAAGATTTAGACGTTCCAGCCACAGAAGTATATGTGAAAAAGATTGCTGGTATAGAAATAGAGGTCGAATTTTTGACAGATACTTCAACAAGAAATGATAAAAACAAAAATGTGATCATAGCTGGTGTTGTTGCTCAACCCTTGAGCTATTTAACCTTGAGTTTACATAGCTCTATTGAGTTTCAAACTTACTCAAAAGAAACAGGGCGGGTGGTCTCTCCTGGAGCATGGATGTTCCATAAAGGTCTTACTTTTACAAGTCGAAAAAACCCTTCGAAATTGCTTAAAGACCTTTATGGAATTTGGTATGTTTCAACGCAGCTTGGAGATTTTTCAAAACAAGCTATTGCAGAATTCAATGTTTTAAAAATACAGCATTCCAAGTGGTTTGAAACACTTCAAAAAAAACTGCGTAATTGGATTGAGAACGCATCACCCGCTGAGTGGTCCAGACTAGAAGCTCAGGACCCTTCAGGAAAACTTAGAAAACTTAATTTTGAAAGTATAATAAAGAAGTTGTTGAATTCATTTTAGAAAAACTAGCTTGATGATTACGAAAAACAAGAATAAATCACTTGTACATTTCTTATTAGGTAATTTATAAATTTTTCATCAGTTGATTTCTTAGATCTATGTGATTGCAGAATAAATGTGGGTGCAAATTATAAATAGTTGGTCTGCAATCCTTAATGTTTCTAAAATCGATGGGCTTTGGAAATTTATAACGATGCTTTACACGATTCCACCAGGCTAACCACTTGTCTTTATCCAAGCCAAAATTAACTCCCACATATTTCGACAAATCGTTGTAGATATTAACCCCATAATTTTCTGTCGTGTCGAGTGTATTGTATTTTAAGGTTTCAAGTAATACAGGTATTCCATTTTTGTCATGCAATGATATGGCAGTCAAAGCTGCCGCTCGCCTTACATAAAAGCTATTATTATCAAATAGGGGAGTAGTGAGTTCTAAGACATCTGGAACGGGGTTGTCTTGTAATCCTTTTGCTATTGAATAAAGAATTATTTCGGAGTTGCTTTCCAAACCAGGTCTAAGGAGATTAACAGCCTCAGGGGTGGGTATTTGAGCAAGATAAAAGGCAGCACGAGCTTGATTTTTTTCATCTGCATCGCGATCCATTACTTCACTCAAAACAGCTGTTCCTTTAATTTTGCCAATTTTTCCAATAAGTAATATCGCCATTTCTCTGGCATAGCTTGAGGAGATTAATCCTTGTTTTAATGCATCAATAATTTTATTAAGATTTGCATGATCCTTATCGTTGATTGCCCATAATATTGCATAATTAAATTGATCTTCAGAAATATTTGCTAGATCTTGTAGGAGGGGAGCTAAATCTATTTTGATATCAGGATGTAAAAATCTGTAGAGGTCTATACATTCATATAAATGGCGTCGCTCTTCATAATTCCCACTTAAGATTTGCTGAATTTGAGAATTTAGTTCTTTATTATTTGAGGCGATGTTTAGTGGAAAATAGGCATTATTGGATTTCCAACCATTAAGAGGATCGAAAGGAAAATCTAAAGATGGCTCTGCTGGTAAATTGTCAAATAAAGTATCGGAGTCTTGCGTTAATTTTGTTTCGACATCAATGCCAAAGCTATGATCTTTGATTCCCCATGTTAGGTTTGATCCTCTTTGCATTTCATCCACATTTTGGGGGTAATTATTTTTATTTCCAATATGAAGAAACAAAGCCGTAGGCCATTCTAGAGGTGATTCAGGTTTCTGAATGTTTGCACAGCTTTCATTCTCGAACGAATAAGAGTTATTTCCTCCGAGATCAATAAAAACGCCGAAGGCTCTTGGCTTTCGTGCTGTTCCTATACACATGGAAGGGCCTTTAAAAAGGTTATTACTACCGAAATTTATTAGCATCCCTAGAGAACGGTCACCGGCGACTCCTGTCGATCCCCATCCACCATTGAAATTGGCATTGCTACCATATTGCATTAGCAGCCCTGCAGCTAAATGGAGACCTTGACCTTGTGAGTCCACCTCTGCAAAATAATTTCCTTTTTCTTCATCATTCACTAAGATACCCGCACCTAAAAAGTATGCGGAGCCTTGGCTATACCATGAGTTTTTATAATTATTTTGGCCGCTTCCGTTATATAAGAAAGATACCCCACCATAGAAACTTGGATTGCCTCTCCATGGTGAAAAGCGGGTGCCTATGGAGCCCCCTTGTCCAATTCCACAGAAACGAGTTCCCCCTTTACCCGAGATTCCGGCTTCAAAGCTGCTGTTACCAATATTGTCAACTAGGAAAGAGGTTCCTAATGTGCTTGATGCAGCTTGTGCCATCCCTGCATGGGCGAGGTATTGACTGTGTCCATTTTTATTCCATAAGAGAGATGATCCAAAAAGAGAGGCAGACTGACCAAAAAAATCTATTTCATAGTGGTTATTACCTTCAAGATTCATAAGGAGTGCAACTCCAAAAAAAGCTGCCCCTTGTGAATAAGAATTAGCTTTGAATGAATTGTTCCCTTTGAAGTTTGCTAATACACCAACACCTAAGAACCCACATCCTTGTACGAAACGATTGCCAATATAGTTATTATTACCCTCCATGCTTATATGTAAAGCCGCAGCTCGTGTCCCCTCTGTTCCGCCTGCATTATTATAAAAGGTGTTGTTACTGCCAAGATCGAGAAAAAAATCTGCATTTTCATGAATTGTTGAATTCTGTTGCTTGGAAATAATAAGTTTTAGACCATTCTCTTCCCAAACAAAATCATTTTTAAGATTTATTACAGCAATTTCATCTCGCATTTGATAAGTTAAGTCAACTATTAGAGCAAGTTTACGTGCGCAATCTGTTAATTTTGGGAGATCGATACGTGAAGCAAATTCAAAAAACTTTAGTGGCGTTTGACTATCAGAGGTGAAAAAATCATATTGATCCCCCCCACTTTTCCCGAAGAAAAATGTTTCATAGTTATCTCGAATCCACTGTTTTTCTTCTTTCGAAAGAACTGTAAGAATAGCTTCTGATTCTCTATATACTTGCATGAATGAAAACCAAATGAAGTAAAGTTTTGCACTCAGTTCTTTGTTGAAAGATTGAATAAATTTATCGGGGATCTCATTGTTTAGAGCCCATGAAGAGAATTTATATTCTGAAGAAATCGGGATTCCACCGGCTTTAAAGCATGTAGTGCTCAACTCATAAAGACTATTTTCAATTGAGACATTTTTTAATTTTTTCGATACAATTTTGGCATAGGTTGCTAGATAGAAAGGATCTCCGAGCATAGCATCAACAACAGGCGATCTTCCTAATGGAGAATATCCCCCTTCAACATAACGTGGAATTGATGGTGAGCGGTTAATTAAAGCGATAAATTCGTCTGGATAAACACTTGATTTGGTGTGATATTGTGCTAAAAGATTAAGATGGAATGAATGTCCCAAAAAAAATAAGAAGATAAAAATATTGAACAAATAATTGCAAGTACTCGGCATAGAAAGAAACCCTTAACATGTATAATAATTTATTTTCACTGTTTCATTAATAAAATTCATCGAAAAAATGTTGATGGTTATGTATAAAAAAGATAATCTTACATGCCAATTGATTGTTTGATATATACCAAGTTAACAAATTTTTACGATGAGGGGAGCTAGTTATGAGCGAAGATTTAATAAATTTACCAAGCGTTCAAGAAATAAAAGAAATGCTTAAAGCTGCAAGAAACGATATTGCAACCGAAATAAAGCAAGATCCAGAATTGGTTTCTCCAAGCAAGTTATTGATCGAAGTGATCGATATCATTGACGAGAGAATTGCTAAAGAAAAAGATCTAAGTAAGTTAAACATGAAAGATAAAATTTATGTTGCAGCTCATTTAAACTTTTTAACATGTCTTTTTGAAGATTTCTTCTATGTAGAAGATTTTGATGAATTTGATGAAGATATGGAAGAATTAGAAGAAAGCGAATTTGAAGACGAAAAATAAATTTTTCTAGAAAAAGATGGGGTCACACCCATCTTTTTATCGTTCTATCGTCTAAATCTTCTTTTGGCTATTGAAATATGAAATTGATGTCCCTTGAGATGTGGTGAGAGGCCATAACTGCTTCTAAGATTGTCTAATTCTGGTGATTCGACTTGCAAAATAATAAATTCGCCGGTTTGTGGCGGAACAAACGCGAGTGATTTTATTGTGAATGTGTAAGATGACCCTATTTCCTTGATTTTCCCTATTCGTCTCAATTCTTCTACATAAATAACACTTATATGAGCGCCAGGCGCGTCTGGTCTTCGAAAAAATGGTGGTTTCACATAATTTCTAACATGCAATTGAGGAAATAATTGATTTATATATCCATCATCTACCTTCAAATAGACAAAACCATCAGGGTCTTCTTTTAAGATTCCATTCTGTGGTAGATTGTTTTTTGCCCACTCAACAACAGCATTGGAATTCCATTTGTTTTCCTGTTCGATTCTCGGGTGATGGCGGGGTGTGTGATTTGTGAAAAAAAAAGCTAAAATCGAAAATAGCACAGCTAATAAAGAATAAAAATACTTCATGTTTGATCAGCCTCTAGTTATCCTTTCAGAAAAAGTATAAATTATCTTTGCAGAAAAAAAAGATCGTACTATGTTGGGGTTTTGTTGTTATGCGATGAAAAAATAATTTCATCGCTACCCTCGTTCCATTTTATACATCAACTTTGTTGTATCTTTTGAACAAAGTTTAAACAAAAGAGTTTACTAATGCAAGACTTTGAAAAATTGGGCGTATTTTATCTCGGTAAAGTCATCGATTCAAAAACAGGTGAGCCCACTGATAATTTATTACTTTATGATTCAAAAAATTTTACAACACACGCTGTTTGTGTAGGTATGACAGGGAGTGGAAAAACAGGTTTGGGGATTGCAATCCTAGAAGAAGCTGCCTTAGATAAGATTCCTTCAATTATCATCGATCCAAAGGGCGATCTAGGAAATTTGCTATTAACGTTTCCACACTTATCCTCAGAAGAATTTCAGCCTTGGGTAGATTCTGCAGAGGCTGAAAGAAAAGGGAAGGATGCGGAGGAATATGCAAAAGTGGTTTCCAAAACATGGAATGATGGATTAGCTGCTAGCGGAGAAGGACCTGAGAGAATACAAAAATTAAAAAATTCAGTCGAGATGGCAATTTACACCCCTGCTAGCAAATCGGGTATACCACTATCGATTTTGAGTTCTTTTGAAGCACCCCCAAAAGAGCTTTTAGATGATTCTGAAGCAATGCGTGATCGTGTGTTATCTACAACTTCAAGTCTTCTTGGGCTAATTGGAGTCGATGCAGATCCTATAAAAAGTCGTGAACACATCCTGATTTCTACAATTATTGATAGAGCTTGGAATAAGGGGATCGATCTCGATATCGCCACATTGATACAGCAGGTACAAAAACCCCCTTTTGATAAAATTGGCGTATTAGATATCGACACTTTTTTTTCTCAAAAAGATCGTTTAGCGCTTTCAATTAATTTGAATAATCTTCTAGCTTCTCCTGGTTTTAAAGCATGGATGGAAGGTGATCCGCTCGATATCCAGCAACTATTATATACGAAAGAAGGAAAACCTAAGCTTTCAATCATATCGATCGCGCATTTATCGAATGCTGAAAGGATGTTTTTTGTTACCTTATTATTGAATGAATTCATTTCGTGGATGCGTGTACAGCCAGGTACGTCGAGTTTAAGGGCTATTTTGTATATGGATGAAATCTTTGGATTTTTTCCTCCCATAGCGACACCGCCTTCAAAGTTGCCTATGATAACATTATTGAAGCAGGCTCGTGCTTATGGCGTGGGTGTTGTGCTGTGCACTCAGAATCCTGTCGATCTAGATTATAAAGGGTTGTCAAACTGCGGTACATGGTTCATTGGTAAATTACAAACGGAACGAGATAAAGCCAGAGTTCTAGAAGGATTAAATACAGCCTCGAATGGAGAAATCCAGACGAAGGATCTTGATAAAATGATGTCTTCAGTCAAGAACAGAACTTTTATTATGCGAAGCATATACGAAAAAGATCCTATTATTTTTCAGACACGTTGGACGATGTCATATTTAAGAGGCCCTCTGACATTAACTCAAATAGCTAAATTGACAAAGAAGACATCTGAGACGATACCGACAGAAATATTCAAACCACGTAAAGCAACCAATAATATCATGGAAGCTAAACCTACTGTTCCTATAGGGATTCCAGAATTTTTTCTAAATATGGCCGAACCAAAAAAGGCACATTATGTTCCTCAAGTCATTGGCTTAGCAAAATTGCATTTTGTTGACGCAAAAAATAAGATCGATCAATGGCAGGAAATCGGGATGATCTCTGATTTAGATGATGATGGCAAAACTGTTAATTGGGATAAGTCAAAGAATCAACCTGGATTGAAAAATCAGCTTCAAAAAAATCCCCTCCCAAACAAAACTTATGATCAACTTCCAAGTTCATTAATGTCGGATAAAAATTTTTCCATTTTTGAAAAGGAGTTTACTGCATCATTGTATCAAAATCAAACATTAACTCTATTTAGTTCGCCTGAGCTATCAATCACATCAAATCCTGATGAAACTGAAGGGGAGTTTCGTGCTAGATTAGCAATTGTTCTTCGTGAGAAACGTGATGAGATGATAAAAAAGATACGCGATAAATATGAAAATAAAATTAATGTCCTTACGGATAAAGTTAGACGTGCGCAGGGAAAAGTTACACAGCAAAAGCAACAAGTTCTTTGGCAAAAAGCAGAGACATTTCTATCTTTTTTAACAACGATAATTGGCGCGTTTTTTAGAAGGGGAATAAGTAAAGGAACTATTACTGAGACAGGTACTTCAATGCGAAGGGCTGGTAGGATTGGTAAGGAAAGTCAAGAAGCCACTAATGCAGAGGAAAACTATCAGGGATACCAACAGCAATTGGATAAATTACAGGCCGAAATGAATACTGAGATAACAAATAGTGTTGCTATCGGTGATTCAAGTGAAATAAAATTAGAGAACATCGACATCAGACCACGTAAAAGTGATATCGCGATAGAAAAAGTTGGGATTGTTTGGGTGGATACATCTGAGGGATAAAAGAATTCGCTTTGGTTTTACATAAGCCAAAACTAATTGGATTTTTAGAGTAAAAAATTGTCAATTATTACCGCCTGGGGAATCACTGCGGATGCAGTTTAATTTAGGTAGCCAGGGGTAATGCGGCCCTGAAACCCATGATTCGCGTAAAAATTTTGAAAGGTAGTGGGCAACCATTTAAGTATAGTTCTATGGCTGTTCTCAATAATTTTGTTTACATGATTCTCTTTGTTAGCTCGAAAGAGTGTCTGTTCAAAGCCCAGAGTGACCAGAGGGAACTCTGGGTAAATAAAAAAAAGATCGGAGCCCGTTTCAGGGCGATTCAAATACGTGATGTTACATAAATTCACGTCATACTAACCACTCATTTGTGTGATGATCCAAAAATATAGAATCATTTAAATACCTTTATTATAAGAAGCAGTAACATATGCTCTGGTTTAGGTGGAAAAAAAATTACGCGAATCATGGGTGAAAGGGCAAAGTAACCCCTGGTTTATTATATAGAAAAATAGAACTGCGGATTCAGTTCAATAATTGCGTGAGTCTCCACCATGCGATTATTGAACTGCATCCGCAGTTCTATATTCTTGTTATACTATCCAGGGGTAGCATGCCCTTTTCAGGTCTGCGCAACCCCTGGCTACCTATATTTAACTGCGGAGCAGTTAGACGAGTTCAATAATTATTAAATCAATATGTCAAGATTTAACACTTAACTTTGGATTGCATGTCGCTTACTACGGACGTTTTCTCACAAAATTCTGATTCGGTCTATTTTGTACATTTCTCTTTTGTCCACCTTGTTGCATGCGACCATTGATAATTGGTTCAGCCTTAATGGAAGGATCGGGTTCATAACCTGGAATTACAACTTTAGGAAGTTCTTTTTTCAATAAACGCTCGATATCTTTTAACAATTTGTGTTCATCGATACAAACGAGAGATACAGCTTTACCTTCATTTCCTGCACGACCCGTACGGCCTATGCGATGAACATAATCTTCTGGTACATTTGGCAGTTCATAGTTTACTACAAAAGGTAATTGATCGATGTCAATTCCTCTGGCAGCAATATCGGTTGCAACTAAAACTCTAGCGGTACCTTGCTTGAAATCTGCTAAGGCTTTAGTTCGGGCGGATTGGCTTTTATTCCCGTGAATTGCTGCAGAGGTAATTCCATCCATTTCTAGTTGTTGAGAAAGACGATTGGCGCCATGTTTTGTTCTTGTAAAAACGAGAACCTGTCTCCATTTTTCTGAAGCAATTAGATGGGACAGAAGAGCACGTTTACGTTTGCTATCAACTGGATAAATTATTTGTGAGACCCCTTCTGCTGTAGTATTGCGACGGGTGACTTCGATAGTTTTTGGGTCTTTCAATAGTCCCTGAGCAAGCTTTCGGATTTCATCAGAAAAGGTTGCGGAGAATAGTAAATTTTGACGCTGCTTTGGTAATTGGGCAATGATTTTGCGGATATCGTTAATAAATCCCATATCTAACATACGGTCAGCTTCATCTAGAATAAGTATTTCGACTTTCGATAGATCGACGGTTCCTTGATTGACGTGATCTAAAAGACGACCTGGAGTAGCGATAAGGATATCTACACCTTTTCGCAAGTTGTTAATTTGAGTATTGATATTAACTCCGCCAAAAACGATTGCGGATTTGAGAGGAAGATATTTTCCGTAGGTTTTTACGCTTTCGCCAACTTGAGCCGCAAGTTCTCTTGTTGGGGTTAAAATAAGAGCGCGAATATGAGGAGTTTTATTTTGGCTTCTTTTGTGTAAAAGTTGTAGGACTGGAACAGTAAAAGCTGCTGTTTTACCGGTACCGGTTTGGGCACCAACAATTGCATCGTTTCCGGCTAATACGATTGGAATTGCTTGTTGCTGTACTTGAGTTGGTATATCGTAGCCTTCTTCTGCTATAGCGCGAAGAATTTCAGCTAAAAGGTCTAGGGTAGCGAATGACATAGAAATATTCCTATTGTTTTGTCCACCCTGAACGTATTTAGAGACGAACTTGGCCGACTGAATTTAAAAAAAATGTGTGTATAGAGCGATGAGATAAAGTAAATAAAGATAAGCTTAGATTTTATCGAAGAAAACAACGCTAACATTAGGAAGGTATTTTCTATAATAGAAAAAACAAAGATTGATTTTCTTTATATGATCGAACGTAACATATTTATATTATAACAATTAAATATATAATAGTAAATAGTTTTTTATAATAGCTAGATTCATCATGATTAATAAGTCCCTCCAATCAGAGATTGGAGGGGACTAAACTTCACTTAGATATTCTCTAGAGTTTTGCCTATAAACTAATTTTGTCTCAAATAAACATCATGACCAAATTAGGTAAAGGCTCTACAAAAGAGATTAATCCAAGACAGCCAGATTACATTAGTTCAACTTCTGTAGCTTCTGGGCCTTTACGTCCTGGACCTTCAACGAACATAACTGCTTGACCTTCATAAATAGAATGAGCATCACCTTTTATGTTGCTTGTATGAACAAATAGTTCTTTTCCACCGTTATCAGGTGTAATGAAGCCGAAGCCTTTCTGTGAGTTGAAAAACTTAATTTTGCCTTTAGATTTTGACACTTGTATTTCCCCGTTTATTTGTTGTTTTGTTTCTTAAAACTCATTTTGGGAGCTTTAAGAATTTTTTTCTTTTACGCTTGCCCAATAAAATTTAGAGCAAGGCTAAGAGATGAAAAATGACTCTTATCCGTATTATACATAGAACGTTGATTTTTTTACTCTATTTTCTCACTATTTTTTTAATCTCGTGCAAAAAACATTAATTTTCAATGTTTTGTGACGAATTCTTGACTGAAAAAAAATGGAGCTCTCGTTGTTTTTAAGCTCTCTTCGACTCTTTGCCTTCTTTAGCATCACCCTTTGTTTCATGATTTTCTATAGGTATATTCTCGATTTGTTGAAGTGCTACATCGATCATATTTATGGGCTTATACTTAAAAAAGGAACTAATCGGATAAGAAAATCCTGTTATTCGGCCGGTGCTACCCCAGTTTGGTAATTTCTGTGTGTCTTTTGGTCTGATGTTAATAATCTCTAGTTTTTGTAAAGCCCAGGTTACTGTATTATCATCACCCTTTCTTTTTAGAGGATCTAAAAATGCTGTGGAATTAAATTCGGGTACAGGTCCGTTTTCTTTTTGTTCATCAATATTTTTTAGCATTCTTTTTACTTCCGTACTATGGACAATCCAAATAGTAGATCTACGTACTATTCCTAACAGCTCTTTAATTTGAGATTCATCCACAAATCTTGTGGATTGAATCCCCGTTTTTTTTCCACCTTGAGGTCTTTTTAAAAATGCTTTGTGTATGAAGTATACATTTTTTTCGAGCCCCTCCACGAGGATTTCTATATTGTCCTTATCATAAGCTACTAACATTACTGTCCACATAGAATCACTCAACTTAATATTTTCATCGACTTTGCTGGTAGGTGTTGATTTACGTACGATCGAGAATATATTAAAAAAAGGAGTCATTGTGGATTCGTCAAAACTTTCGGGGAATTTCAAATCAAATAATACCTGTTCAGCAATACCTGTAAGTTTATCTAGCTGTTGCCAAACTAGCACATTTGTCGTTGTCCTCTTTAAAATAGTGACTTCCTTATTATTACCGAGGTCCCATTTACAACAAGGTTTTACAAGATTTGTGTCTCCATTATCTTCGACTACCACTTCCTGTTGCTCAAATTCAATTTCGGGTATTCCGCCGATTTGTCGTTTATCTATAAGATGAATTTTTATTTTACCATTACTTTCAGTAATTACTTTGCAGGCGAGGTAATGAGGACTTTTCAATAAGAAAACCGAATTTTTACGTTTTTCAACATCTACAACGGCCCATTGACGATACTGTTGTAAGAAGATAGCGGTTTTATCTACCAATACCACTTCTTGTTTAGAAAGATCTGAAATGGCTTTTTGAATGCTTTCAAAGCCTCTAATAGGTTTACTTTGTTGGTAATAACCAGGAGTTAGTTGTACATGGCACACTAAATTATCTTTGTTTCCTTTAATAAGACGAACTTCCTTATCATCTTTAAAACCCCAAACTTTGCTTGGAGTTGTAAAAACAAACGATCCATCATCTTCTAAAACCACTTCGCATTTACTTACAAAAGATCGTAAGTCTTCAATATATAATCTTAATAAATCACCATCTTGTTTTTTGATTGTATTTTCAGACTCGATTGTTAAGATTGATTTGCTATTTACCCTTTCTAACCGGTACTCTTTAGATCTAGTTAGTCTATTGCAACACGAACTTCTATTACTATTTCCGCTTAATTCTACAACTCTACATAGGCCGTTTGCAAAAAGGCTAATTGTTTTGTTATCTACCTTCCAAGTACGAAGGGGCTTTTCATCCCATGCGCCAAATGTACAAACAGAGAAAATGGATTTAACGACAGAATTTATTAGGCATTGCTGGGATCTTTTTACGGAATATACAAGTCTATCTCCAGGATTTAGCTCTCTGAATTGATTGCCACCGACAAGTCCAAGAGTGCTTGCTTGTTGTTGAATAATTGAAAAAGCATTCATATTCAAAATCCTTTAAATTAAGTGTGTCTAGATTGAAAAATTAGTTAGTTCAATTAAATACTGGGTGTTACTTCTATTTTTTCATAGAACTCTGGTGGGTGGGTGTATTGTCTAGTCGTAGTGGCTAGAAAAGATAGGCAGGCGTAAATTCCCCCGGTCGGTTTGATGTTAAGATCTTTTAATCTTTTCAAAGCCCATGTGGTGCAATTGTCTTTATCATAACCTTTGACAAACACCGATTTATCTCCCAGTCTAAAATATTCTGGCGGGTTTCTATCGAGATTTGATAGAAATGTTTGTACTTCAGAGCTGGGTACCATCCATATTTCAGAACGTTGAGTGATTTCGAGTTTAGGTGCTTCAATGAATGTATCCCTTATTCTTGACCCGGTGAAATCGGTCATGAACATAAAATATTTTCCCACTTCTTCTTTAAAATTTCCATCATTTATGCCTTCTATAATAATTTGTGCATGATTGTCGAATAAACCATTATGAGAAATCAATGTCACAGCCCACATAAACTTACTTACAAGCATACGTTTATCTATCTGACTTTGTATGCTTATTGGTTCTATCTCGATGTATTCATTTTTGACGATTCTTGTTACTTTGAAGTCTTTGAGGGCTTCCAAGCAATCATAGTTAATGTTATTTTTTAATGAGTTGAGATGTTGTCTAGTTATTGTGGAGCAGCGCTCGGAAGTTCGTAGAAAATCTTTTGTTGTAAAATATGGTAGTTCTTTTTGCACACCACCAATTCTATTATATATTGGATAATATTCATCTCTCTTAAATATTTGAAAAAATTTATGATTTTCTATTATGAAGAATCTTAGGGTTTCATCACCTGTGATCATTTCAAAGATGGGATCAACCAAGTGAAGTCTTCCTTCAACAATGATGAGATGACTGTTATGGATGTCTTTCAATTTCGAAATGATATCATTATCATCACTTTCCATTTCTGAGGGATCGTAATCAATTGCTCCCAACTTTACTATGCTATCTTGATTGAGTACTTTATACCGGATTTGTTTTCCAAAACGATAAAGGTTAATTTCTAGTTGCTTATTATCGAGTATAAATATTCTTTTATGGAAGTGTCTAAAGAATGTTGGGACAAAATTAATGGAATCAATTTCCACATAATTATTGGTTAGATTTGTAACGATGTTGTGTACTTCTTTGTGTAGGCTTTTATCTAATTTTGCAGAACTCTCCCAAAGAATTTTTCTTGCTTGTGTATTGATCAGGATAGTTAATCCATGATTCCCACCAAGAAAAGTTATTTCTTGTCCATTTACTTTTATATGTGTGAAGTATCTTAAAAATGATATAGAGCCATCTTTATGTTCAACTGCACTACATTTTGTTAGATAAAAAAATATTTCTTGTTGTGTTCCTAGACCTTTTGGTAAAGGGATTGGCCCGGTTTTAATTGTTTTTTCATTAATAATCACTTCACACGTAAGAATACCATTATTCATTATGAGTATAAGTTTCTTGTTCTGTGCACCATCTTGAAGCTGAGAGTAAAAACGCAAGCATGTATGACTTAGTTCGGGGGTGTTCGTTTTCTTTGTGCTCTTACACCAAATGCCAAAATTCAAATGAAAAACAGATGCAGCAAAGGATGATATTAGGGAGCAAATAAGACCTCTTTTTCTTTTAGAAGCGTCGAAAACCTTGTACTGATGTAAGTCTTGGTTCTCTAAAACGAACCTCTCAGGCGTCGCTATATGCAGTGTCATCTAAAAACCCTCTCTTATAATTTTATGTTTTATTTATGATTTTTAAAGTACTTCAGTTTGCTGACAAAGACAATCCTGTCCCTGTACTTGCATGGTGAGCACTTTTACTTTCTAGGGATGTGCTCGTATCTAAAGCAGATGTATCTGTAGAGGCGTCAATTGAGGCATGGGCACCTTCTTGAGATTTACCTTCGAATTTTTTTGTAGAATAGGCAACGGATTCGCCCACTAATGGGGAGACGATAGGAGGTAAATAAATAGCACCTAATACCTGGAGAGAACCGCCTAATCCAAGTGATATTGCTGAAATAGAAGTGTCGGTTATTTTTTTTAGGACATCGCTATTTTGAGGGGATTGGGAAATCGATCCCTTAATTGTTAATGCAGGTTGTTGTTCAATAGATACATCGACTTCGACTGGTTTTAGAGGATGTGTTGTAAAATAATCCTGAATATTTTTTGCTAATCCCATGCAAAATTTATGACCCCATCGTTTTTTAGGGGAAATAGGAGTGTCACTTTGTGATAAAATCTCTTTTGAATGAGTAGTAGTAGGAAGTGTGTTCATGAATCCTCATAATGTTTTGCTAGTTTATTGTATTTGCTATACCACTGAGGGTTACGGCCGGATAGACAATGGTGAGCGAAGTGCGGCCATTACAGCGATACGTCTTTCGTCCATTTTTGTCCATTGTTGTCCATTGTTGTCCATATAGTCCATACCGTCCATATACTTTATGGACTATATGGACTATATGGACTATATGGACAAAAATGGACATTATGGACATTATGGACATTATGGACATTATGGACATTATGGACATTATGGACATTATGGACATTATGGACATTATGGACATTATGGACAAAAATTACCCAGGGCAGCAATTCTGCTGACCCGGACTAAACCTGTCGATCTCCTCCATGAGGATTATCAACAAGATTTTTGATAAATTCTAACGATTAGAAATCTGTTTTATGCTTACTACTGTTATTACATCAGGCCCGATTTGTGGATTTGGTGTGAGTACAACTTTAACTTCGTAGCTTCGTATCTTTGTATCTGAATCATGATGCTTTTTTTTCTTGCAACGCGCATCGAAATCCATTAATAAATCATTCTCGGCTGAGAAATCACTATTGTCTTCTAAAAGTACTTCACGAGTAACAATTACATAAAAAATGGTGTTGGCTTCTAAATTTTTTGTTGTTCTTTTAATGTCAAAAATAGCTTCATTTTGACCTATTTTATTTTGTATTTTAGGACTATCTAAGATTGCTTGGTACTCGAGAATGGTTTCATTTAGTAAAGAGGGACGGGCATCTACTGATTGGAAACAGGCGAAGCTAAGGATTAAAGTAGCGATAAATTTTTTCATTTTTCCTCCGTTAAATTTGTTTTTTTAATTCGAAAATGAACTTAAAATTTGGTGTTATGCTCATTATTTATTCACAATCGAGCAGTAACGAACAGTTCATTGATATAGTCTTGATAATCCAAGAATTCATTGTTGTCAAAGCTTTATCAAATTAATAAAATTTCTTTGAATTGGATACGCATTCCCCATTTTCTCCTGTTAATTAAGTTCTTTTCACTAAATTTTTCTTGGCATGATTTTTTCAATACTAATTTTGAGTCGATATTTCGCTATGTAATTATTAACAACTTATATTAGTTGAATATTGCTTTTAATTAGTTGATTTACAAAACTAATTAAATATAATTCTGTGTTATAATAAATGATAGAAATAAATTAGTTGTTTGTTTGTTGATTGTCTAATAAATAATTAGAGGTTATTTATGATTCCATCGTCAGATCATACAAGTAAGGCGGATGATACAAGAATAGATATGTTTTATGTAAAGAAAGATGATGAGCTATGGGATGATGTAGTAGAATCTCTCGATGCAGAAAGCGAAAGAGCTCTCACTATGTGTAGTAAGGGAGATAGTGCAGATTGGGTTCCAGGAGAAGGCAGAACAACAGGGATTTGTGCGGCGTATGCTTTTGAATGTGTGGATCACGTCAATAAACATGGTGATAAATCTCAAATTCCTCCTCTTATAGAAAGTGAACCAACCGATAAAATGAAGTTCTTAGAAATGCAGCTAGTACGGGGCATTTATCAAACTCTCGGAAAGGGCGAGACTTATCAAGATGTAACATTTGGCGAAAAAAATAAAGACCTAATAAATAAATCAATTCTAGGTTTTGCGCAATTAGTACGTAGCAATACCGGATTGAAAATTGTCGATCAACTTCCAGAGGAGTCGTCATCTAAAAAAGATCTAAATTTCAATAAAACAACTCCAATAACAGAAATTGCCCCATTTGTTGAAAGTCTGGTTCAAAGCGAAAATGAGCATCAAATTTTATTTTTGCGAAACCCTGACGACCACTTATCAAAAGGGCATGTGGTTTATGTGAATATTAAAAAAGGTATCATAGCTGACGGTGCAACTGGAGTAATGTGGAAAATCCCGGAACATTGTAAAAAAATGTTTGGGGACTCACTTAAACACTACATCGCAACAAAATATGGCGATAGTTATCAAGAAGTTTCAGCGATTGCAATAGAAAAGACCTTTAATTTGAAGAGTAAGTTATTTCCATTAAGTGTTAGAAAAGTTAACACATACTCACACATATTATATGATATTGGTAGGACTGAGGGTGTAAGAAAAGCTTTGGATACTGGCGTTTCATTTGTAGCGGGAAATGAATTCGTAAAAAAATCTGTTGTAAGGGCCAAAAAAGTGTGGTCATTTACAAAATCAGCCTCCAAATTTACATCAGATATCACTAAATCCCTTTTTTCCAGCACAGTGAAACAAAAAGCATTCGTAGAGGCATGCTTAGAGGGGAAATTAAAAACGGCAAAATTGTTTGTGAATATGGGTGGGGATGTAAATGAGCCTAGTAATGGTGTATATCCACTTACTGCGGCTGCTAAATCTGGAAATATGGAGTTAGTTAAATATTTATTGAAGTCAGGTGCAAAAGTTAATCAAAAATCTTTCGATAAAATAAAACCAGGTAGCGATCTTTTTATATCAGCTATGGTTGAGCTTGAAGATATTTCACCATTAACACTTGCTTGTAGAGCTAATAACTATGAAATGGTGGAATTGCTTATAAATAAAGGTGCTACAGTAAAACCAATACACTTATTAAGTACATGCTTAAACAAAAGTCCAATAGGTGTGAAAATTGCAGAATTACTATTAAAGAAGGGGGTTAATCCTAACGATGAAATATATGTTGAAGGTAATCGGTCTCCATTGGAAGCTGCAATTTTCAATCGAGATGAGAAATTGGTAAAATTGCTTTTAGACAAAGGCGCCAAAACTCAAATGGGGAATTCAGTATTGCTTTCGGAGGTTATTTATCATTGGCAACAATCTAAAGATTCGGTTTCACGCGATGCCGAAGAAGCGCAGACTTCATATGAAAGAATTGCACGTCAATTGCTTGATGCGGGTGCCGACATAGAAAAGTTATATGCTCATGACGAAACACCGAGCAAGGTTCGATCAAAACGTCTAAAAGCGATGAAGGTATTGACCAAAATTGAAACTGAACAATTCGATCGAATTGATAAAAAATATAAAGAAATACTCGGTAAAGTTGGTAATAAAGAATAATAATTTATACCACATCAATTGTAAAACTTGGTTTTCAACCAGCACGAAAATTCTGGCGCGGTTCAAGTTTGGATTATTAAATGAGCTGTGGTATGTATAAAGATGCAGGCTTCTGTATAATAACCTTAGTTTTGAGTTTACAAAACAAAACCTAGGTTATCGGGCAGTTTAAGGAGGAAAGAACAACATTTTCCCTTAAACTGCCTTTTTTTTGTTAATAGAATTTGTTGATTAAATTATAAAATTAATTTATAATACCTAATATTTTGAATAAAGAAATATTGTTTGTATTTATTTTAAATTGTTTGTTGAAGTTTTTTGGCGAACGAAATTAGATGATGGGGTTAATGACGTGAATAGAATCGAAGTGAAATATTTAATTCTGATATTTATCATATTTATTGCAGCATGTATCGAGACGGATATCTATTTACCTGCTTTTCCTGATATGATTATCTACTTTGGAACTACTGAGGGAGCTATCCAAGATCTTTTGACTTGGAATTTTGTTGGTATATGTCTTTCCGGGCCATTGTATGGGCCAATATCAGATTCTTATGGAAGGAAAAAACCATTATTGGTTGCTCTTGGCTTGTTTTTGATAGGAAGTTTTATCACTCTTTACGCACAAAATTTTAATGATATGCTTTGGGGGCGAATCCTTCAAGGATTAGGTAGCGGTGGATGTTTCACATTAGGAACAGCAATAATTTTTGATGCATTTCAAGAGAAAAAAGCGATGCAAGCAATAAATCTATTGAATTCTTCGGTGCCATTCATGATGGCTCTTGCGCCGCTTTTGGGTGGTTATCTCAATCATGTTTATGGCTTTAGGTCTAATTTTCTTGCCATAGGTGTTTTTGTATTAGCAAGTTTTATTGCATGTGTCTTCTTTTTTGACGAGACCTTGGAAGCAGAAAAAAGGACCCCTTTAAAGCTCAAAAAAATATTAGGTGATTTCAAACAAGTTCTTACAAACGTCCCATTTTGGCAAGTAACGATGATCGTTAGTCTTATGTTTTCAGGTTATTTGGTATTCCTTTCAGGAACAGCTGTATTATTTGTAGTTGAATTTGGTGTTAGTAAGCACTATTTTCCATTTTTTCAAGGGGCAATCCTTGGTGGATGGTTATTAGCAAGTTTAACATTCAATAGAGCAATTGCAAAATGGAACATTCAACCAGTGAAAAAAGCGGGTACCGTACTTGTAGCTTTAGCAGGGATTGGATTTATATTTCTAGCTTTTTTGGCTCCTGAAAATCCGATTTTGCTTACCTTTACAATGGTCGTGTATTCATTTGGATTCAATTGGGTCCAAGGATTCTATTTTCCTGAAGCGATGGAAATTCTTCCGGATATCAAAGGAACGACTGCTAGCGTACTCACAAGCGCACGATTACTTATAACAGCCTTGGTTGTTGGTTTAGCAAGTTTTCTTTATGATAGCACGATTTACCCAATCATAGGAATTGTAGTAGCGATTATTTGCGTGTCGTTACCCACAATGATTTTGTATGAAAAACGACGAAGCACTGAGAGTCGTTTAGGGACTCCTTTAGGTGCTTCTCAGGCACAGGTCAATCATTTCTAGGCGACTTAGGAGGTAAGCGTCAAATCTAGGTATATAAGCAAATATGGCGCTTCATAACAAAGCGAAAGAGGACTTTCAGCGGGTAAGGAACAGGCCTAGCCTGCCCTCCCCGTTATCGCAATGGGGTCATTTCCCCATATTTACCGGCGTACGTGTTTCTCGTAC
>JACDES010000068.1 GCA_013816265.1 Parachlamydiaceae bacterium
ACTTTCCTTAATATTAATAGAACCGTAAAGAAATAAGCAATTCTCATTTTTTTTCTTATTTTGACAGCATTGGGCTTTGAACAGACGCTCTTTCGAGCTAACAAAGAGAATCATGTAAACAAAATTAATGAGAGCAGCCATAGAACTATACTTAAATGGTTGCCCACTACCTTTCAAAATTTTTACGCGAATCATGGGCTTCAGGGCTATCACAAGGAACTTTCCTTAAAATAGATAAAACAGTAAAGAATTAAGCAATTCTCATATTTTTTCTTATTTTGACCGCATTGAGTATTATTCTATAACTAGCTAAGATTTATTTCCTTTTCCCAAAAAGTGAAATATTGATGCTCCTCCCGTAATCTGTGACATTTTACTGTAAAATTCAGAGATTCGTTGCTTAGGAGACAGTTTTGCTTTTGCAAGTGTATCAACTTTATTTTGTAGGGCAGAAAGTAACCGATCTGCTTTCTTTATTCTTTCTGCTGAATAAATATCATAGCCGTTAATGAATGCTTCCATCCGCTTTAGATTATCTTCTACTGGTTTTAAGTGTTTATCAATAGATTCCTCGGTTTCTTCAATAGTAAGAGGTTGTTCAACTAAGTCAGCTGTTCCTTTACGCATACTCATTGAAGTTGCTTGTTCGATTAATTCACCCGCGACGGGGCTTTTTGTTATCGTGGAGGCTAATCTTGCTAAAGTATGGATGAGCATATTCGCCAAGCTATTCGCAATTTTATTCTCCTCCTTAGACATTTCAATTACTTGATCGGGAGAAAAATTAAAATGCTTTAAAATCTCTCCAGTAAGGTGTCTGACTTTTTTATGCGAAACAGATTGGTTAGTGCTCGATCGAACTGCTTCTGTAGCTCCAACCTTAGTCACTTGAATGACCATTTTTTTTACTACCTTTTCAGGAAGACCCATTTGAATTAAAACATCTATTGCTTTCTTGGCACTGCTAAAATTCCCTACTGACATTGCAATAGTGAAACCCGTCAAGATTGTTGAAATTTTGCTCTGGTATATCTTATCTGTCATTTCATCAGCTGAAAGGATCTCTTGTTCAGGTAAAGTTTTCATAAGTTTGACCAGTTCAGCAAACTTACTTGTATTATCGCCTATTGCGTCCTTAATGTTTTTTATGAATTGATCCCTTTCTTCGATAAAATTTTTACGATCTTCCTCTGGCAATTGTTCAATTAATTTATTATATTTATTAATCAATATTTCCTTTAGCTGCTCTTCTTCCTTGGATATTTTTTCGTTATATGCTTTTTCAAATACGTTCCCTTTTTCATGAATGGCTTTGATTTTTTTATTGAGATATTGCTTGAGGTGTAACATCGTTGCTGTACCAGATTCAGTACCATAGATAAGATACGTTGCAATTGCTATAGTAGTTGCTAATTTTAAAAATGCGACTCCTTTCGGAGTATTTTTGACTATCTTCCCAAATCTTGCTTTTCCGGCAGCTTGCGCAATAAATTGAGCTTGAATAAGGTTTAATTCCTCTATCAAGGAATCACGCATATTAATATAGCTATCAGATTTAACAAAATTTTCAGGTAGTTTACCTTGTTTAGCTGCAGCAAGCGCCCAATGCTCTGCCATAAAAGTTTTTTGTACCAAGGCTTCGGTTCGTATAGGTGTGAATTTTCGAGATCCTAGTGCTCGCACTCCTTTTTGAACGACTGAGCGTGTCGTTCTATTTAACCGTTTACCAGATCTTGAAGCACCGAAGGCTGTTAATCCTACAAATATAGCACCGGTCCCAAGATCTCTTAGAGTACCTTGGCTAGGCATAGAAAAAAATGATCTACCAACACTTGGTTTTATAGGCGAATCGCCGCTAATATTAGTCATAGTAACCTCATTATAGATTTTGTTTCTAAAATGTGTTAAAATTGATTGATTTTATTATACTATAATTAATGTTTTAATTTTAGTTAATAATGAAATTAATTTGTTTTGGTGATTTTGTTTTTCAATCAAAGTTGTTTTTTTTAGTTGAGGATAAATACTAATTATAGATAATATAAGCTCATATAAATAATCAGCCTAAGGAGTTATAATGAGCTTTGGTTCTTTTGATGCTTTTAGTGGATATTCAGTCCCTGTCCCAAAAAGGTACTTATTCACAACTCATGCCAATGGTCTTTTAAGAATAAAAAAACCAGGCGATTTGCAAAAACCTGTGACTGAAGCTCAAATCGCTTCGATTGTTGAAGAGACTTTTGGTGGTCTACAGAAAGCTTTAGATAATTTTCACCCAGAAAAAGCATTTGAAGAAGAAAATAAAAAAAATGAAGAAATCTTAAAAAGATTGAAAGAAAAACAAAAAAAACCTTAGTGAATCCACTTCATTTTAGAATATTTTATCACGTGCAATAAAATCGTCAATACTACTTGCGCGTGATATAATAATTTCACTCAATTTTCTCTTGCTCTTATTCGTTATTTTTGACATTACAAAGAAATGAATGTTTATTAATACCCACGCGCTGTCTAATATTTGGATTTTGCCGCGTGGATATGGTTTATTTTTGAGGGGAGAGGTGTGTGATGGCTGGAAAAAAATTGCTACTTGCAATTGCTGTTGGAGGATTAATCGGTCTGATCGCAACAACTTCTGTTAAAAAAAAATCAATCACTAAAAAAAATGGAAATGAGCCAAGAGCTGGTTGGGATACAAAAGTAAAAAATGTATTGAAGCATATCAGCGAATGGGAAACATTGAGAATGGACCCCACAGATAAAGATAAACCAGCTTTATTTAAAGCAAAAGCCTCTACAGGTGGTGTTATGGGGTCAGGTACTATGATTTTTTGTGTGTTTCTTTGATTTGAAGAATTCTTATTATGAAGGATTTGTCCGTTCTTTTTCTATCGTTTCTTTAAGTTTTTTTACGTTTTCTTTCATTGTCTGTGAATCGATTGGGCTTTTAAGATTCGAAATATAAAATTGAAATAAAAATGTTAGAGCCGAATTGTCGCCTGCTTTTCTTGGGATATAATGAAAGTGTACATGTGGGACGGTTTGTCCGACTTCAATACCATTTTTTTGAAGAATCAGATAGGAAGAAGTCCCAAACACAGATGCAACGGCGCGATCAATCTTTTTAATTGCATTGAATACATGAACCATTTCCTCATCAGTAAGTTGCTCAAGTCTTTGAACATGTCTTTTTGGTATGATTAATGCATGACCTGGAGTAATAGGCTTATGGGTATACAAACCCATGACAAGCTTATCTTCATAAAACATTTGGTTGTCTAAGATTTTTTGATCACAGAAAGCACAATTAGGATCATCCAATTTCATGTTAGAGGAGAAGTTGGGAACAAATAAATAAAATGCTCCAATCAAAATTAGCACTGACAATAGAAAATATGCGAATTTCTTCATAATTTTTGCAACTTGGGTTATCAACCAAAATTTGGTTATTAATTCAAAATAATAGTTTAGAGTATATTTTATTGCAATAAACATCGAATAAAATAAATTATTTTTCAACTGTAGATTCATTAATTATTACTTTTTATGATAAGAAATTGGTGTTTAATTAAAAAAATTCTTATAATAAGAAAAGCGAATAACCTGGGGAAGGGTTAGAATACTTGCATGGAATTCAATTAAGGTATACCACGCGCGGTCCAAATTTCAAGTTTTAGACCGCGCGTGGTATAGAACTAAACTCAAGTTAATAACAAAATTATTGATGTATATAAGGGGGTTGGCATGATTATTGAAATAAGCATAGCGATCATAGCTGTCGCATTTGTAGTCTTAGTCATTTATCTCGTCGCGACTCTCAAATCCCTCGGGATAACACTAGGGCAAGTAAATATCACACTGAGCGATGGTCGAAAACAAATTGATGATGTTCTTGAAGAAACAAAAAAAGTAATCGAACACACCAATAATATCAGTGCGGATATACAGAAGAAAGTTGAATATTTTGATCCACTATTTAAAACAGTGGAGGATTTGGGTGGAATACTAGAGCATCGAACCGCTTCATTTAGAGAAAAAATTGAAGCAGAAGAAGAGGAAACAGTTCATGCTCGCATTGCAGCTAACAGGCATTTACGTTCGGAAAAGACAAAAGTAACTGAAAAATCGACTGAAAAATCGGAGGATCCTGTCAAGTTAGTTGCTGATATTGTTGAATTAACAAGCCTAGGCATTCGCCTTTGGCAAAACTTTAAGAAAAGGAGTTAACAATGTCTAATCACAACCAATCTAAAAAGTTTTTAGTCGGCGCTGCTCTAGGTGCAGTACTCGGATCAGTGTCGGCTTTGTTGCTTGCTCCAAAAGCAGGCAGAAAATTAAGGGAAGATATCTGTGACGTCTATTGCGATGTCTCAGAAAAATCCCAAAATATTGCTGATCAGGTCAGTAAAACAAGCAAGAGTATCGCAAAGAATGTAAGTTGCACAACATCTGATTTGGTAGATAAAGCTAAGTGCCTAGTTAATGGAGTAACCGGTTGGGTTGAACCAAAAGAAGAGGAGGATGATATGAAAGGGTTATTAATGGGCGCTATTGCAGGCTGTGCTGTTGGTGCAGTAGCTGCGTTTTTATTAGCACCTAAATCGGGCTCTGAGCTTCGTCAAGATCTTTCAGATGTATCTGATATGGCTCAGGATGAAATAGTCCGCCTAGGTAAAAAAGGTCAAAAAATGGTTAGTAATGTAAGCAAAAAGACTAATAAATGGCTTGAGTTAGCAGAAGATGTTGTTGGAGAAATAACAGGTAAGGCTCAAGAAACAGGAGAGGATATATTCGAAAAGGGAAAAAAGCTTTTCAATAATTCTAAAATTAACGAAGTTGCTGAATGGGCATCGTTAGGAATGCGCCTATGGCAACATATCCAAAAATGAGGATAATTATATGATAAAGAAAAATCATAATACAATCTTCGCAGGAGTTGCCATTGCAGCGGGTATTGCAGGGATCATTGCAACAATTTTTTTATCTAAACCTAAAAAAATAAGCACGCATTGGGCATCAACTGCTCAAGATGCTGCTTCCAAAATGATGGCTTCTTTGAGAAAATCCCAAATGGAAAATTTCAATAAAAAATTTCTTATTGGGAGCATTGCAGGAGGTTTGGTAGGAGCTGTTACGGCCCTTCTATTTACTCCTAAGGCTGGAAAAGACTTAATAAATGATATCACTCAATCGTTACAACATAATGGAGAACGATTTGGTATCAAAAAAGTTTTTTCACGGATAGCAAAACCTATGGGCACAGTAAAATTAAAAAAAACAGGGATCAAAAAGAAAGCGAACACTAAAACTAAAAGTAACGTATCGAAAAAAAATAAGATTGTGACACCGAAACATAACCATGACATACACAAACACCATCCACATATTAATGAGCATGTTAAGGGACTGTAATCGACACTAAAAGCGAAAGTACCCATAAAACGCCAATAGCATCCACACTCTTTTGGAGTGCGGATGCTATTGGCGTTTTATGGAGTAACGCTTATATGTAGGCTGTGTTTGACTATATCGCGCGTGGTATGTTATTAATTGCCAATAGGTAGCTTTTTTGCTTAAATGATTGAATGATATTACTTAAAGATTGATGCATATCTGACAGGCAATGATTAACTAACTCTTCTTTTTCATGAATGCCATGCTCAATTGAAGATGTAATCCTTTCAAGAACATGAAGAGTCTTTTCTTTTTGTTCACGCATTCTTTCTAGAGCTTGGTTGTAGCCTTGTTTGAAGATGACTTTCTTGATCCGATTGTCTTCATTGAATGAAAAAAGAAATCCAATTTCACTTCTTCTTTTTTTATATAATCCCTTTAGCTTTCTTTCCATTTTGTGAAATAAATAATAAGCTGTATCTCTTTCGGGTTTGGCAAAATAACCAATGGAAAATGTGAAGCTTGAAAGCAATAGACAAAGAGTGTAAATTGCTGCTTTTATGAATGCACAGTTACTAAAATAAAGACTACATGCCCAATTTGTTGTATTGAAAAAAACAATTGCTGCTAATGTAAAAAATATAAAGCTCAATCCAAAAAAGATTATTTTATGAAGACGCGCTTGTTTTTTTTGGGTCAAATAGATTTGATGATGAAGACTACTTGATTGATTAAGAAATTCATTATTTGGATACGAAAAGGTAGATTCTGTTTGACTAACAGTATTAATATGAGAATAATTTAAAAATTTAGAATATGAGTTCGATACAAAATTAAATATTTGATTGTTATCGTTCATTTATCACCTAATTGGTTTAGTATTAAATTAATTAATATAAAAATCCAATTATATATTAAAATTTTGTTTTTGTCAATTAATGTTTATTAACTATGTAGGTTTGTTGTGAAGCAGAAAGAAAAAGTAGCACGCTGTAATTGGGTCATTGTCGGTGATAAATTATATGAAGATTATCATGATAACGAATGGGGGATTCCTAATCATGATGATAGGAAACATTTCGAATTTTTAATTCTTGAAGGAGCTCAAGCCGGCCTCAGTTGGATAACGATTTTAAAGCGCCGCGAAGGATATCGAAAAGCTTTTGCGAATTTTGATCCTAAGAAAGTGTCTCACTTTAATGAAGAGGATGTTGCCAAGCTTCTAGTTAATGAAGGAATAATAAGAAATCGGCTAAAAATTGCATCTGCGATTAATAATGCTAAGCTTTTCCTGAAAATTCAAGCAGAGTTTGGAAGTTTTGATCGATATATTTGGCAATTTGTTGGTGGAAAACCAATCGTTAACCAATGGAAAACAATAAAAGATATACCTTCTGAGACAAAAGAATCCCAAGCTTTAAGCAAAGACTTAAAAAAGAAGGGATTTACCTTCGTTGGACCAGTTGTGATGTATGCCCACATGCAAGCAATGGGTTTAGTCAATGATCATACTGTTGAATGCTTCTGTTTTAAAAGCATTTAATAATTTCTTGTTACTGATGTTGTATTGCCGATCCAGGTAAGCTCGATTTATATGGATTTATGTTTTGGCTACTTGGTGTAGAGTAAGAGCTGTTAGTAGGAGATGTTGGATTTGCGTAATGGAAATAGGGTGAATTTGGATTACCATAATAAGGCGATGTAGGGTTGTTATAATAATAGTAATTTGCAGAAACCGAACCCGGACTTGAATATCCTGGACTTATAGGTGCTCTGTTGGATGAATAGGGCGAATAGAAATCATTAGAAAAAGTACTTGGACTCGTATAGACAGGTGCATTTGCACTGGTAGGATTTATGGGAGCTGGAAGTGAGTTATTGACATTATTTGGATTTGCAGGGCTAAGGGGACTAGGAGTTTTATAGTACGTCGACCCTGGATTTTCAATGGTTGTTTTTGCTGCATACACATTAGTTGTAACAACATTCAAAAAAACAAGGGCAAATACACAAGAAATCATAAACATTAATTTATTATACATATAACCCCCCCTTTTAATTGGAACTTTTCTACTCCTGCCTCTAATTTAATATTACTCTCTTTCAGAGAAAGATCAAATATAATTTTTAATATATTTGCTTAATAAATTTTTCAATTGTCCATTTTTGTCCATATAGTCCATAAAGTCCATAAAGTCCATATACTTTGGACTATTTGGACTATTTGGACTATATGGACTATATGGACTATATGGACAAAAATGGACAAAAATGGACAAAAATGGACAATTATTCAGTCTATTGCCCCAAAGGAAATAGACTGAACCTAACGTAATTATTACTTTAAGTTAATTTCTGCTCCTGAAGTAATAACACGCTTACCGTTTTGGGTACCTATTTCTACCGAAGCATTTCCTGTAATAAATTCCATAAAAGGTTTCCACTCTGATAGATTTGTACTAAAGATCAATCCATCATTCACAAAACGAACATAAAAAGTAGTTTTTATCTCTATTAGTTTAGATGGAGTTTTTTCATCAACTAGCAATTTTATTAGTTCACCACTCAAGAAAAATTTGATGGGCATTTGCGTACCCTTTGAAAATTCAACTGCCACATTTCCCATTTCCCCATCCTTAAGCTTATTTAAATCACTTTCGGATATATCTAAAACATTAACGACCTTCACAGATTCTCCTGAAGTACTTAAAGGATTACCTAAACTTGCAAAAACTGTAAGGCATATTAAAGAACTAAATAAAGCTGCACTGATGATTTTTTTCATATTGTTTCCTTTGTGCTACGATTGTAGTACATTGAGTTAAAAAATTTTTTATTTCAAAATATCCAAAACCTTCCTAGGAATATTCCAAAGAAGGCTACGCAGACTGCGGATGCAGTAAGGATAAAGCGTATTTTTTTAAAACGTTTTGGGGCTATTGTTAAAAGAGCATTAATTCTTTTGTGAATTTTATGTTTCTTTGCAAGTTGATAAGCGAAAGCCGGCGGTTTTTCTTTTGAATTTTGTTTAGCCACCTTACAAATTGCTGACACTAGATCGACAGGGTCTATTCCATATGCCTTACTACGCAGATCGCATCCAATTTCCTGTCCTTGTTCTATCTTATTTCTCAACCATTTTGTGGGAACCCACCAAAAGATTGAACAGATGATAACTAAGATAAATCTTACTAGGCTGTCTTTGTAACGGATATGTTCGATTTCATGACCTAAAGCGGCTTCAAATTCATTTTGGGATAGATTTGAATATAAGTTTTTAGAGATAAATATTTTTGGAGAAAAAATTCCCGTAACAAAAAGAGAACTATGCAATTTGGTAGAAATCACGATGTCAAAAGGGCTTTTATTTATATAAGAATTCAATTGTACATTTTGAATTTTTCTTTCATGCGTTTCTTTTGATTGGATAATTTCATTAAAATATTTATTTGTAATATAAAAATGTACTAGATTTTTCAAAAGAATGACTGCTGTGACTATCATGAAGAGGATAGCGAAGAAATTCAAAAAATAAATTGGAATAAGATGTCCAATAATATCCGAGATTGTGAAAGTTTGATTTCCTGACATTGAAAAGTTAATTGTTAAAGGAGACGGAAACAAAAAATCGTTATTTGAATTAAAAGATCCAATCGTAGCTGTTAAGGTCCTGGACCCTTTTTCAGCATTTAAAGGATTCAATTCTTGAAGATAAGCCCATCGAGAAAAATCGTATAAAAATAAATCGAGACATAGTTTTAGAATAGGAATTGTTCTTAGATATGAGGCAGAACGACCTTGTTTTATTCTGAATAGAAAAATTAATAGTTCGATTAATAGAAATGCTGTAAAAAATGCTAATAGGCTATTAAGAGTGATGTTTAAAAGAAAAAATGATAATTTATCCATTTGTTTTTCTTTCTACTCTTAATTTTTCGATGATTTTTTCGATTTCCTGTAAATCCTCTTCTTTGAATTCATCGTCGGATTCTAATAAATAACTCACCATTGCTAGAGGCTTGCCACCAAAGATTTTATTTTTGATACGTTTAAGTAGGTTGTTTGTTGGGGGAGCGTTGGATTCTGAAACCCAATAGATATATTGTTTGCCCTCTTTTTCCCTTTTGAGGTCACCTTTATCAGCCATTCGACTCATGACGGTCATTATTGTGGTATAGCTGCCAGGGGATCCGAGGGATTTGTAAACATCTCGAACGGTTGTTCTACCAGCTTTCTGAACGATCTTTATAACGGAGAACTCAAGTTCACCGAAGGCAAATTTTTCCATTTTTATGCTCCAATATGATTTTAATTATGAATGTACTACAATCGTAGTGTTTGCGTCTAGTTTTTTATTTTTGTTAATCTTTATAGTACGTAAATGCTTTTACTCACAAGTAGCTAAAATGCAAAAAATGAGGGGTTTAAAAATATGTGTAAGTACTTTAATTGAATTCAACGCAGAGAGATGGGGAGGCAGGGAGACGCAGAAGAGGTTAGGTGCCTAGCGATTCTTCGTTAGCTCGAAGAGCGTCTGTTCAAAGCCCAATGATATCAAAAAAAGAAACAAATAAGGCAATTTATAGTTTTTTTATGATGCTAAAATATGCACTGGTTAATTCACGGTCATTTGCATCGATAATAGTTTGGATCTGTTTAATACCTGACATAACGGTGGAATGATCTCTCGAAAATATTTCACCGATTTTCATGAAGGGCAATTTTAACTGTTGTCTGCATAGATACATCGCCAGCTGCCTCGGCAGTGAACAATCTCTTGATTGAGCTTTCCCAAGGATATCTTCAGCCCTGATTCCATATTGATCTGCAACCGCTTGGATGATTTTGGTGTTCGTTAATGTCGACTTTTGTTCTTCAATCAATAGATCTGCAAGTAATGTTTTTACTGCAGGAATAGATAAATTATTGACTGAGTTCTCAGGATCTATATGAGAGCGTAAAATAATGGCTTCAAGGGCCTTAATTAAGGCTTTTGGATTGCTTACAAATGTCTCAACTAAAAATTCAGCGATTTTTGGAGGAAGTGGAAATTGTAAAGCCTCAGCTTTGATATTAAGAATTTGCTGCATTTCTTCTTTTTGCAATGGCTTCATTGGAAGGACGATGCCCCATTCAAATCGACTTACCAGACGTGGTTCTATCATTTGCAATTCTTGCGGGGAACAATTTGCACTTAGAATAATTTGTTTTCCTTCTAAATGCAATGTATTAAATGTGTGAAAAAATTCTTCTTGGGTAGCTCCACGACGTGAAAATATATGAACATCATCAACAATAAGAGCATCAATATTTCTATAGGCTTGTCGAAAAATGCTCATCTGACCTGCTCGAATGGCTGTTACAACGTGATCAGTAAACGTATCGGCTCGTACATAGACGATTTTCAAACCTTTAGTTTGAAACGCATGTGCAAGGCTCATCAGCATATGCGTTTTGCCTGATCCACCTTTACCATATAAATAAATGGGATTAAAGCTTCCTAGTTTGGTTACAGATTGTGATTTGTTTTTTGATAAACCAGCTATCTCAGTTAGGAGCTTATGTGTAAGCTGGTTGTCTTCATTAACGACGCTATTTTGAAAAGTGCAAAGGGGATCGAGTTCATCAAATGTGAGTAAAAAAGAAGGTTGATCGTCTTTTTTCTTTAATTTCTCTTTAGATTTTTTTTGTGGTAAGGGTGCGTTTGCTATAGCAAGGTGAACTTTTATTCTTTTGTTATTACCATTAAAAAGTTTGGAGTGTGCTTTTGAGCGGATATGTTCCTCAAACCATAAAGCCTGAAAGGAATCTCTAGCTTCCAAATAAAGGTTGCAAGCGTCGAACCGTTGAATCTTTAAGTTTCGAAGCCATTTTTTAACGGTTTCGATACCTAATTCTACTTCTTGCGACTGTAAAAACTGTTCCCACGCTTGCATTCTTTTTCTCTTTTTAACTCTATTGCTGGCGATACTTTACTTTTTTAGGACCGCCTTTTTTGGTGCAAAAGTGGTTGCTTTACTCTTCAATTGTTTCGTTGTATACCATTGTTGAAGCATTCCAAGTAACATTGAAGAGAGCCAATAGATGTTTAAACCTGAAGGGAAATTATAAAACATCACAGCAAATACCACTGCCATCATAGAACCCATTGCTTTTTGCTGTCTTTGTTGATCAGTCATCATCTTAGGATCTGTAGGAGTCGCTGAGAAAAATCTTTGTTGTATGAACATCACAAAACCTAGAATAATTGGGAGCAAATGGAATTCATTTCCAAAAAAGAAAACTGGATAATCCCATCTAAACAATACATCTGGTGCCGTTAGATCATCAATCCAGCCAGGAATAAAAGGGGCTCCGCGTAATGCAAAACTGGATTTTAGCAAATCAAACATCCCTATTAAAAATGGCATCTGAATCAATAATGGAAGACATCCGGATGCCGGATTAATTCCACGATCCCGATATAGGGCCATGATTTCGGTTTGAGCCTTCTTTGGATCCTTCTTATGTTTTTCTTGAATTGTAGTCACTTCTGGAGCTATTAGCTGCATTTTTACCATTGATTTTGTTGACCATGCATTCAGGGGATATAAAATAACCCTTAAAGATGCGGTCAATAAAACAATCGATAATGCCCAAGAGTTAGTCACATAATGGAAAAATTTCATCAAAATAAGGAGAAATTTAGCAAATGGTTCTGAAATAAACGTAAACCAGCCATGCATCGTTTGACAAGCGATATAATCAGGATTGTAGCCTGTAGCTGGGTCTGCATAGTTTGCATCTATCTTCTTTAGAATATCTCCATCGAAAGGTCCCGCAAAGAAACGGAACTTCATTGTGCCCCCTTTCGACTTTAGCGGTAACAAAGTCATATAACCAGGCAAATTTTCTGCTTTAAAACGATTGTAATCTTGTTCAATTTCCACCAATCGCGATGGAACTGTCGTTCCAGGAACAAATTGAACTCTAAAACCTGGATCGATTTCTGTTAATGGATCCATAATCGTACCTAGAAATCCATTGGAATTACAAATCCAATCTGGAAAAATTGACGATATTGTTGCACTTTCTTTGGGAAGATCGATATTTTCAACTTCGGCTTTCTTATTGCGTGTAATTCTATATTTCATTACGGGGGCAGGTGCCCCAGATATCCATTCGACCTCAGGCACGCCTGAAGTAAGCCAAAGACCTTTACTATCACCGTCGATACGTATCTCTAAATTAACACAGTACAATCCCTCTTGAGGGGTGTCTCCAAAGGAATAAATTTTTGTGATGCGTCGATAATTTTGGGATGCTTCGAAAGTGATTGAGTTGCTTGTAAAATTTTTCACTTCATATTCTAGTTCAGCAAGTTCTGGAAAGTCTGATATGATGTTAAAGGCATAATAGTTCGGTTTAACACGAATTGATTGTCGTTTACCTGTCTCAATAAGATCACGACGTATTAGTGGATAATAGCCGCCTAAAGTTCCTTTCTCATGCCATTCAAAAGCTAAATTGTTGTCATTAGCCGAAGGTGTATAATATGGATGTGCAGGAAACATTGCATTGTATGGATGATTCTCAACCATTTCTCGATCGAAACCAATTTCTCTTACAACACTATATTGATTTTTTTCGTTACGGAATGGAAGATTGATTTCAGCTAATGCACCACCGAAATTAGAAAATACTAGCTGTTGATATTCATTTTCTAGCACATAAAATTTTTCTTCAGATTTTTTGGAAGAAGGAGTTGGTGTTGCTTTTGCTGGTGTTTTTGAAGAGATATTTGGCGCTAATTCTTGAATTTCATTAAGCAGAACAAGTTCTTGTGAATGAGGGTCGTAAACAGCAACAGGAACAAAGCCCTCAGAAGTTTTTAGGAGTGCAATTGCAATAAATTTCTTATTGGTGTTATCGATTTCCTTTAAATTACTTCCTAAAACAGCTAATTGGCCATTTTTGTATTCAGCGAGTGTGACATGCACTCGATCTTCAGCATGAGGGGAATTAAAAGAAACAAGTTGTAAATCGTAATCACCTGTTGAAGATAAGGCTGGTATTGTTAACGATTCTTTGTTTTTCTTATAAAGGACAAGAGATCCTAAACCTTCTTGATGGAAGGCTAAATTGTATTCTTCAACTTTGTCAGAATTTGGATCTTTGGTATAAACGGTTTTTGGGATCTCTTGCGTCCAAGATAGAGTGAGAAGTTGTCCTTTACTAATGACCCCGCTTGCAATTAAATTATCTAAATTAGCAGTAGAGTAAATATTGGTGATTGGTAGAGATTTAAGAGGGACTGTCTTTTGAGAGATTTCCTCTTCTAACTTCTTTGCTTTAATGGATTCTTTAATTTTCTGTTGATTGATCCACTCTTGTTTTTTTTGAGCACCCTGGTGCTGAAAAAAAATGTTTACTCCGAACAGAGTGAGTGAGACAGCGACAATAAAAAGTAATGTACGTTTATCCATAATAAGAGGCTTACCTAAATTGTTGATCTTGAAAACTATTCAATATAGAGACGAATTTCAAGGATTTTTTTACGTCGCTTGAATGAATAATGGAATAAATTATCATAGATTCTCGAAAGAAACAAGAAATAAAAAAGAAGATTCAATTGCGTTTGAAATTAATCAAGCAAGAGTCTATATTTTTGCAGAAAGTTATAGGAAAAAGAGGGTAAAGTAATGGATCAGCGTATATTAGGTGATTATAAGGTAATAAAGCCTATTGGCCAGGGAACTTTGGGTACTGTATTTTTGGCAGAACATCGTTTTATGAAACGACAATATGTCCTTAAAGTATTGCCTGAAGAATTAGCTACAGATCGCGGTTTTATACAAAGATTTGAAGAAGAAATATCAGTATTATCCACTTTAGATCATCCAAATATTGTTAAAATTCACAATATTTCATTTGCCTCCGGACAATATTTTGTTGTAACGGATTGTATTGTTGATGAATTAGGAGAAACGACAAATTTAGCGCAATATGCATTAGGTTTAGGCCGGAGATGGGAGGAGGAAGAACTTTATCTTCTTCTTAAGCAGATTGCAGATCCTCTTGATTATGCTCATGGAAAGAAAATTGGAAATAAAGGTTTAGTGCATCGAAGTTTAAAACTTAATAATATCCTCGTTGGGAAGCATAAAAATAGGATTGAGATCTATTTGTCCGATTTCGGACTTTCTCGTATCATCGGCCCTGGTGCGGTCTTAACAAAAACATTTAAAAATGTTGCAGATGCTCTTGGAATTGGAGCTGTTGTTGCAAGCCAAAGATCTGGACAAGATTTATATCCAAATCCACCAGTAGATACTCAAAAACTTCTTCCATTACATACTTCATTCCTACAAAATTATGCATTTTTAGCTCCCGAACAAAAAAGATTGGATTCACCATTACCAGTAGATTTCAAAGCCGATATCTATGCATTCGGTGTATTAGTTTATTTTCTTCTAATGAATGAACTACCAGAAGGCGTCTTTGACATGCCATCTAGTAGAAGAGAATATCGTTATAATTGGGATCAATTAATTTATAGCTGTTTACAAAATCAACCCGGCAAAAGACCCGAACATTTGGTCGAAGCATTGGAGTCAATACGAAGATCTGAAAAATCATCACTAAAATCAAGCCATGCTCCAAGCATAGCGATACATCAACCTATTGAGAATGAAAATACGGTCTCTCAAATAGCTACAAAATATAAAATTCCAGATCAAAAACATGAAGAATTAGTAGAAGCAAAGGCATCATCAAAAGCAATTAATTTAGTTGAAATAATAGCCGGAGCCAACTCAACAGTTACAAAAGCTGAAAAAGAGTCTAATAGCATTAATGAAGAGAAGTCCACAACATCTTCATTAAAGCCCGTCTTCCACGTCTCGAAATTGGAAAGACCCCGCACAGATTTAGATCCAGCAGCTGTATTTCAGATCGACCCTACTGTTAAAACATACTCTCCTGAACATAAAGATGTGACAAATATAAAGCCCTTATTAACTGATATGGCTGTTATTCGTGGAGGTTCCTTTTATCGAGGAAGTCATGATGGAAACCGCGATGAAATGCCTAGACATCAAATTACAATACCAAGCGTCGCCATTGATATACACCCAGTCACTAATGAACAATTTGTCCGTTTCTTAGAAGTTATGGGTGGCGAAAAAGATAATAACCACAATGACATCATTCGATTGCGTGATTCACGTATCAAACGAAGTGGAGGAAAGTTAAGCATAGAATCGGGTTACGCCAAACATCCAGTTGTTGGCGTTACATGGTATGGGTCAGTGGCATATGCAAAGTGGATAGGAAAACGTTTGCCAACAGAAGGTGAGTGGGAAATTGCCGCTAGAGGGGGGGTGGATCCGATTTTATACCCAACTGGTGATGACATAGAAAAAACACAAGCCAATTTCTTTAGTTCCGACACTACCGCTGTGATGAGTTATGCTCCAAATGGATATGGATTGTACGATATGGCCGGAAATGTGTATGAATGGTGTTCAGATTGGTATGGTTATAATTATTATGAAATATCAATTCAAGAACCAGATTGTCCTCAAGGACCATTGCAAGGTGTGTATCGAGTGTTGAGGGGTGGTTGTTGGAAAAGTTTGAAAGAAGATTTGAGATGTTCAAGAAGGCATCGTAATAACCCCGGAACGGTCAATGGGACCTATGGATTCCGCTGCGCGGCAGATGTGGAGTAAAGGGCGGAAATATGAAAAAAGAAATTAAGGTGCTTTTTGTATGTCTTGGTAATATCTGCCGTTCACCTGCAGCAGAAGGGATATTAAGACACCTTTCAAAAGATGATCGCGAAGTGAATATTAATATTGCAAGTTGTGGAATAGGGGATTGGCATTTAGGTAAGCTTCCAGATGCAAGAATGCGTGCGGCATCATTGTTAAGAGGCGTTTCTCTTACAAGTAAGGCACAGGCGTTTGAAAAGTCGTTTTTTGATAAATATGACTACATCATGGTTGCAGACAAGGAGATTTTGCGAGATCTGAAACATTATGCCCAGACAGATGAACAAAAGTCGAAGATTTTATTAATGACTGAATACGCAGATTTATATAAGAGACAAGAAGTTCCGGATCCATATTATGGTGGAGAAAGAGGTTTTGAAAACGTATTAGATATGTTGGAAAATTCATGTAAAGGCCTTCTGGAGCATATTAAGAAAGGATAAAATAAAAAGCACGATTTCTAGTTGTCAAATAGTCAATTTTTCTGTAATATCGACTCAACATTCACTTGCATTTGCAAAGATGTATATTAGTCGATAATAAGGAAATAGTTATTTAGGTTAAAGTCGCTGTTGCATAATCTTAGATCATTAATTACTAAATGTTCATAAGCTTTAATGATGAGTGTGCAAGTAGCTTAGGAGTAGTCTTAAATGAAGTTGTTGTTGTCAAAGCCGAGAGGTTTTTGTGCAGGTGTAGATCGAGCGATAGAGACTGTTGAAAAAGCCCTCCAGATATGGGGAGCCCCAATTTATGTGAAACATGAGATTGTACATAATCGACATGTTGTACAAAGATTAAAAAATATGGGTGCGATCTTTATTGAAGAAATAGAAGACGTTCCAGTTGGTGCAAGATTGATATATTCAGCGCATGGTGTTTCGCCGGCCGTAAGAAATCAATCTAAAGAACGCCAATTGATTGAGATTGATGCGACTTGTGGTTTGGTTACTCGTGTACATTCAGCAGTGAAACGATTCGCTGGATTAGGTTATCAAATCATTTTGATAGGTCATAGAAACCATGTAGAAATTATTGGAACAGCAGGAGAAGCTCCTGAAGTGACAACGATTGTTGAATCTGCGAAGGATGTAGAAAAACTGAAATTTGAAAATGGCGAAAAGTTATTCTATATTACGCAGACCACATTAAGTTTAGATGATGTAAAAGAAATTACAGATGCCCTGATGGTGAAATATCCTCATATTGAGACATTGCCAAGTTCCTCAATATGCTATGCAACGACAAACAGGCAGATGGCCTTGAGAGAAATTACTGATGAGACCGATCTTGTATTGGTTGTAGGCGACCCACAGAGTTCTAATTCAAATAGACTCAGAGAGGTAGCTTCGACTAGAGGGGTAGAATCTTATCTAATAAATGATGAAAAAGAAATTTTGACATCATGGTTGGTAAATAAAAAGACAATTGGATTGACAGCCGGCGCCTCAACACCCGAAGAAATTGTGCAGAAATGCATAAAAAGACTAATTGAATTAGGGGTGAGTGAAGTGGAGGATGTCGTTTATACTCATGAAGATGTGGTATTCCAATTACCGAAACCAATTGTGAATGCAAAATTCAATATTGCTTAAATCACCAATTATTGTTAAAGTGTTGTTAAAAAGATCCCTGAACCATTAAAAATCATTTTGAGAGGATATATATGCGCAAGTTTATTGTGCCGTTTATGACGTCTCTATTAAGCTGTTCTGCTGTTTTTGCCTTTTGGCCAGAAGCTGCAGATTCATCTTTAGAAGTTGGCGTTGGCTATCGTAGAGATAAGTTTCATTGGGAAACTAATAATTCATTAGTTAATGATGTACCTACCCGTTCTAAAATAGAATGGCGCGATTTGAACATTTGGCAAATCGGTATAGGTGGAAAATACGTAACATGCGATAATTTATATTTTCGCGGTTATGCAGACTACGGTTGGATTACTAGCGGTAAAGCAAGAAATACAGAGTTCGCTATAGGCGATTCATCTATTTCTGGTGCTTCTGCTGACTTCAATAGTAGCTCTAATTCAAGCAACAGATCAAAAAAAGGTCATGTATATGACGCTTCTTTAGCTGTTGGTTATGTATTTAAATTATGTGATGACAGCTTTGGAATTGCTCCAGTTTTGGGTTATTCTTGGCACGGTCAACATTTAAATTTAAATAGTTTCACAGCTCCTGTTGTTGGTGATTCATCTTTATCATCTGAATCAGGTAGCAGCTCTAAAAACAAATTTAACACACGTTGGAATGGTCCATTCCTCGGGTTAGATTTTGATTATAGATTTTGCTGTGAGTGGTCTGTATTTGCATCTTATGAATACCATTGGGCAAGATACCATGCAAAAACCCATTTCAATATCGATCCAACTGTTTTTGATGGCTTTAACCAAAGTTCAAAAAAAGCTAATGGTTCAATTGCAAACTTAGGAATCAAATGGGATTTCTGCGAATGCTGGACTTTAGGTTTAGTAGGACAATGGCAATGGTTTACAGCTAGACATGGACATAATCGTGAACGTTTTCTTCTTCTTGATGATGAATCAAGCAATGAAGGTGCACGTGAAGAATGCTTCCGTATCAGCCGTGTAAAAAGCGTAAAATGGCAATCTGCTAGCATCAACTTGACTGTCGGAATGATATTCTAAGCGATCTAGTTTTGTTTAAAAGTTTCAGATCGATTGATTTTTATCAATCGATCTAAACAATCTCATGTGTCCACAAATGACCTTTGTGGACACATTTTTTTTTCCCCACTACAAAAAAAATTCTCAGTCTTATCCATTTTTCCCTTTTTACCTTTTCGTGCCTATGCCCGTGCCCGATCTCGTTCATCGAGCAAGTTAATTAAGTTAATTAATTTCGGGCAAGCATCCATTTATAAATTAATGACTAAAATGTAATACAGAGATATACCACGTTCGGGTGGCTTGTTAATTTTTTTGTGCGTGAAAGCTCCCGCGGTTGAGCGATCGTAAGTCACCCAATATTAGTAATATGGGGTGACTTACGATCGCTCAACCCCGGGGCTTTGACGCCACAAAAAATTTAACAACCTACCCGAACGTGGTATAACTGTAGGGCCTGTTTGTAACTAGAACAAATACCTTAATTGAACTCAACGCAGAGACGGGGAGGCAGGGAGACGCAGAGAGGTTATATGAGTTAAATTGGTTGAGTACAGGCTAAGCGACTCTTCGTTAGTTTGGAGAGTGTCTTTTTAAAGCCAATGCTGTCAAAATACGAAAAAATGTTAGAATCATCTTATTCATATGCAGATCTTAATCAACGATTTTCTCTAAAGAAAGTTCCCTTGTTAGGCCTGAAGGGCCGGCATGAAATAGCCCAGGTCGCAGCGAAGCGGAGGCCTGGGACAGTACAAACAATACATTGAGTCCTGTAAGGACGGCATATGATACGTACATGAT
>JACDES010000162.1 GCA_013816265.1 Parachlamydiaceae bacterium
ATATTAATAATATGGACCGACTTGCGATCGACCAACCGCGGGAGCTTTCGCATAGTCCAAATACCAATGTTGATCCAGGCCAGAGTATAAAAGTAACCATACTTGGAGATCTTAAGTGGAACTGAAGCATATCAAAGAATTAATGGCTGCAATGGGGCGTACGGGAACAAAGAAACTACGCTTGAAACAAGATAATTTTGAGCTAGATTTAGAGCGAGAAGAAAGTGGCGCTTGGAGAGGTGTTGGGGATTCATCTTTCAATTATACGGAAGATAATTTACGCCATCCACATGGCGATATGAAAGCCGATTTAGCATTATCCCGTGGTGGTGAAATGCTATCAAGAGTCATTTCAGACACGCCTAAAGAAGATGTGACATCTACATTTATTACGTCACCAATGGTTGGAACATTTTATCTAAGTCCGTCTCCTGAAGATCCGACTTTTGTTAAAGTTGGAGATAAGGTGGATAAAAATTTCGTCGTATGTATTATTGAAGCGATGAAAGTCATGAATGAAATCAAAGCAGGTCTAGCAGGAACAGTTGTTGAAATATTAGTTGACTCAGGACAGCCTGTTGAATTTGGTACAAAACTATTTCGAGTAGTGTAAGTAATTATATATGCAAAAAGTATTAATCGCAAATCGCGGTGAAATTGCAGTACGCATCATTCGCGCTTGTCATGATTTGGGAATCCAAACAGTGGCAGTTTATTCACAAGCAGATGCAGAAGCGCTTCATGTGCTCCATGCAGATGAAGCTATTTGTATTGGTGAACCACCCTCAAATAAGTCATATCTACGAATTCCTACAATATTATCAGCATGTGAAATAACCGGAGCTGATTCCGTTCATCCGGGTTATGGGTTTTTGAGTGAAAATGCTAACTTTGCTTCTATTTGTGAAAGTTGCGGATTGAATTTTATAGGTCCATCTTCACATGCAATCGCTCTATTGGGTGATAAAGCAAAAGCAAAAGATACAGCAAAAAAGGCAGGTTGTCCTGTAATCCCAGGTTCTGATGGGGTTGTGTCAGATAGCAAACAAGCTTTAAGCGATGCTAAAAGGCTGGGATTCCCGATTTTTATTAAAGCTGTCGCTGGTGGTGGTGGAAAAGGGATACGGATTGCCTATCATGAAGAAGAGTTTTCTAAGCAATTTACTGCTGCCAGAACAGAAGCTGAAGCCAGTTTTGGAAATCCAGATGTATATCTAGAAAAAATGATAGTGACTCCACGTCATATTGAAGTGCAAGTTCTCGGTGATAAACACGGAAATTATATTCATTTAGGCGAAAGAGATTGCACAACACAACGTCGACGCCAAAAGCTTATTGAAGAAGCGCCAAGTCCTGTATTGTCGCCTAAATTAAGACAGAAAATTGGACAGGCCGCTGTAAATGTAGTGAAAGCAGCAAACTATTCATCTGCTGGAACCGTTGAATTCCTTTTGGATAAAGATCACAATTTTTATTTCATGGAAGTAAACACTCGTATTCAAGTTGAGCATACTGTTACCGAAGAATTAACCGGTGTAGACCTTGTTGTCGAGCAATTAAGAATTGCTCAGGGTGAAAAATTGCGATATGAGCAAAAAGACATTCATTTTAAGGGGCATGTCATTCAATTTCGAATTAATGCAGAAAATCCTTCTCAAAATTTTTCACCATCGCCCGGCAAATTGGAATATTATTTACCGCCAGGTGGTCCACATGTTCGTGTGGATAGTTCTTGTTATTCTGGTTATACAATTCCTCCCAACTATGATTCCATGATTGCAAAGCTGATTGTAAGCGGAAAAGACCGTGCAGAGGCAATTGCAATAGGAAAACGTGCTTTGAGAGAGTTTCATATTGGTGGAGTTTTCTCTACCATTCCATTTCATCTGTTTATGATGGAAGATCCTAGGTTTATCGATGCTAATTTTGACCTAACTTATGTCGATAAGTTAATATCTGACGGCTGTTTGTTCGAGAGAGAGTAAAATTTTTGCTTCCTTTATGAAATCTTTATTTACCCTTAATATAAATAAGCGATATACTTTAGCAATTGAAAAAACGTTGTCTACAGTTAATTTGTAAAGCATTTATTTAAAAAACATTGTGGAGCTATTTTTATGAAGAATACCCGTTCTATATTAACAGTAATGTGTGCTTTTGTTATATTTACAGGCAGAATTCTTGCCGATGAACCAGAAGAAAATCCAAATAATATCGTTGTACTATCACCTCAAGAAGAGTTGGACATACAAACATATCGTTCTTCATTAGTTCCTGAAGATGATCAAGATGATATGTGTTTAGCTGATTCATTTTTATCGTATGATGATAGAGATAGTGATTATCTACACCGTATACATCAAGGTGCTTATAAGCATCCAGTTGCTATTACAATTGAAAATAATATTTATCTTCATGATGGATCGCTTTGGTATGTTTATCCAGATCATAGAAGAGTGGTAAAGGGCTGGGTGAAATCAGATCGTATCATCATAAAACCAAATGCGTCTTGTTTCTCATCATATAGCTATGTATTCCATAATCGTGAAAATGGTCAAATCGTTCAAATAAGTCTATTGGAACCACCAATCGAGACTGGTGCTTATACTCATTGGGTCACCGATATTGATTATGCAAATCGTCTTGTATACTTAAACGATAATACATCGTGGCATGTGAATCCAAGAGATTCATCTTTTAACAAATGGCGTACACAAGACCGTGTAATTCTTGGTGTTAATAATAAGTGGAGAACAAGAGAGTTCCCACATATTCTGATCAACACAAAAATTTATCGTGCTCCATATTGTGAAGTAGAAAATATCCGATAGTCCATTCTGGTATTATTTAAGTTTCCTAAGCCCTAACTCAATTTGAGTTAGGGCATCAACAAATAAAATAATAATATAAATTTAAACATGAGGATCTGTGTATGAATAATCAATGTGGCGCAATTGGGTCTTCCCAAAATCCTTACAGAACAGATGGTGCTATTTTGGGGACTTCTCAAACTGTTTACAGAACAGATGGTTCCTCAACAAGTGCTACCGCTACTAGCGATAAAGAAAGATTAAAGAAAATTGCCGATGCGCATCAATCTGCATTTGCAGCGCAATCAGCTCAATCTGGTCAATTCGGTGCTGGTGGAAGCCAGGGTTCTGCTTTCCGTGAATTACCGGATCGCAGGGAAAAATTGGCTGTTCATAGTAAGCCATCCGATGGAAAACCTCCAGTTTATGTCCCTCCATCTCAAGGAATGTCCTCAATAGCCTCTACTTTCTCACAATCCGTTGGTAATCAAGCTTATGTCCCGCCAACAGTTGTTTATCAAACAGCGCAGATGCCAAAAGCTCCTGCTTATAGACCTCAACAATATGGGGTTGCGTCTCAAGGAGCTCCTTTAGCTGGTGTTTATTCCACAGATAGAACAAGTCAAATACCTGCATATGTACCCGCTGCTTACGCCGTACCTACTGTTGCACCTTGGTCGGCAGCAGGGCAAACGAGCAGAAGTCCAGAAGCTCGTGATTTAAGTGCGGCAGGATCAGGATCTAGTTCTCAAACTAAAACTGGTCAAGTTTTGTTTGAGCTTGCAGATAAAAGGTAATTAAAAAAAAGGATTTATTATGTTTTGGAATGTACAACCAAGAGTTGATCTTGATGGTTATGCGATGGGCGGCCATAGTCCTAGAGCTGGGCGAAATAGTACATTTAGAGATACTATTATTGCTGTAATGATAAGTGTTTCATCAATTTTTGGAGCAGCAGCGGTTGAAGATAGCAATCCGTCTCTTGCATCAATTTTGCGTGTTGTGCCTTTATTCGCTGCCGGTTTTTGGCTGCTAAGAAGAGTGGACTTTAGTGGAAGCTCCGGTGGATCCTATCCTCCAGCTCAACAAGTGCCCCTAAATCGAAATCGGTATACCTTTAATCCATACAGCTGGTTTAATACTCCATGGAGAACACCAGCTCCTCAATATCGTAATTACAGTAATGCAAGAACACATTATGAGCTACCAGATAACAGAGATCATAATCCACCTGCATACGTTCCAAGACAAAGAGGATATGAAGAACCATATGTGACAAATAGGCAACGACATGTTCAGTCGCCAGTTCGCAATATGTATGAACTACCTGACGAAAGAAGGAGTGCACATCAGGCACCACCTGCTTACGTTCCTCCACATTCTCAGGCCCCTACATATCATGTTCCAAGAACGCAATATGCTTCAGGAACACAAAACCATAGCCAAACACCCGTTCGGAATATGCGCGAGCTTCCTGATACGAGAAGAACTCATCAGGCCCCACCGGCATATGTACCACCAAGAAATTCAGGTGGAAACGCACCTGTAAGTCGAGTTCCGTATCAAACGACGAGAACAAATGGGAATGGGAATAGCGGACAACATATGTTTGAATTAGCCGATCATCGCTAATTTTTTATATATAATCGTTGAAAAAAAACAGAGACCATATTTGGTCTCTGTTTTTTTTTGTATTTTATTTTTTGTAGAAAGTGTACTGAGATTGAGATTATTTTTTGTGAGCGTAATCGACAATTTTTGGGACCCACATAGAATGTAAAATAACGAATGCTGATTGTAGATATGTTCCTGAGGATAGTTCTGTAGCTAATTCTCTGTTGCCGATATCTTCTGCGGGTTGAAGCCCAGCTATATGTCGTACTTTATCCTTTAAAATATCAGAAAAACTTTTTGGCTCTGCGATAGATCCGTTTTTTGAACCTTTAAAAACATCATCTCTAATATCAGAAATTTTTTTGGCGATAACAAAGATGTCGTGACCTAAAAATAATGCCAAAACAGATACAACTGCGCCCAAGGTGATATAACTAATTGTATACCATGCACCTACCACACAAGCTGCAGAGCCCCCTATACGTGCATAAGATAAATGAACGTCCTTTTTCTTTTCACCATTTACTGGCTTGAAGTAATCGTCTCTAGCAGTTTCATAATCTTTATGTAATGTGACAAACATTTCACCGGTCATAATATCCCCTTTTTTATTAGCTTTTTTAATATTTCATTACTACTTTCAAATTGTATATAAAATCTATTAATAATTCAATCATGTTATCAGCCATGTTGTCAACATTCGCAATTTAACCAAAAGCATTTGGCTCTATCAATGCTTATTTGTATGGGTTTAATTAATGAAGGCGAGCCCGTTTGGAGTGTGGCTTGAGGTTTAGAAAAAAATGGGCAAATATTGATTTTAACAAGGGCTTTAATAACTGCGGATGCAGTTTAATTTAGGTAGCCAGGGGTAATGCAGCCCTGAAGCCCATGATTCGCGTAATTTTTTCCAACCTAAACCAGAGCATATGTTACAGCTTCTTATAATAAAGGTATTTAAATGATTCTAAATTTTTGGATCATCACACAAGTGAGTGGTTAATAAGACGTGAATTTATGTAACATCACGTATTTGAATCGCCCTGAAACGGGCTCCGCTTTTTTTTTATTTACCCAGAGTTCCCTCTGGTCACTCTGGGCTTTGAACCAATGCTGTCAAAATAAGAAATAAAGTGAGAATCGCCTTGTTTTTAT
>JACDES010000163.1 GCA_013816265.1 Parachlamydiaceae bacterium
CCGAGCTCTAATTCTTTTTTTATTTTTCCCGGAGTTCCTTACGTCACTCCGGGCTTTGAACAGACGCTCTACCGAGCTAACGAAGTAAATTCTAGATTTAAATCAATTTTTTCTTAGCCTCAAGCGATGCGCACTTCAAAGGGGTTCGCCTTCATTTATTGAAGCTTAACCAAAGCTAACTTACGTAATTAAGTCTACATTCGGCTATTACATTTCGTGTAACAAGGGACATCGGGCACGGGCAGGTGCACACGGGCACGGGCACGTAATGTGGCCACGTGAGGTGGCTAATGAGAGGGCAAGAGGCCCGCTTTAATACGCTCTTCTTGATTTTCTATGAAACTGGTCATAGATTCTTCGCTATAGGTAAAGAATCGGAGCAAAGTTTTTTCTATTACGTCAGGATCTTCCTTTAATTTTTCTTGAAGTTCTTGCAAGTTAATACCAAGCTGAACTTCAAAAAATGTTTTTGTTTCTTGATCTAATATTGAAAAATCGCAAGTTTTTAACGCTTCTTTTAGGGAATTCATTGTATTGAAAGATTCAGGATCAATTCTTACTGATAGTTTTGAAGCATTAGCAAAATCAATCCAACTTCTCTTACTCATACGATGTGCAATCTTATCTGTCTTTGCTGACCATTCCTCTGCTTTATGCAAACTTTCCTCAAAATCAGCTTTAGCTTTGATATATTGTCTATATGATTTTTGATATTCAGGAGAATTTTTATCCAAATGAGGTTTGCTATGCAATTCTTGAATAATCTTGAGCGTATCCTGCATTTTTTTATGTTTGGATAGATTTCTATAATTTTGAATTCCTGTATATAAACTTGTGACGGTATATGCAATAGTGTCAAGATGCTGATCAGGATTGAATACAGACGGTTGATATTTGAGATTCATATATAAACCCATTCCCATTAAACCACCGCTGATACCCCCAACAGGTATAGAAATATAAAGAAATAAAAGTGCAGCCCCGATTAAAGGAATTCCTCCAAATGCTAATGATCCCAATACAACGAAAGCTCCTAATGTAACGACTGCAATAGTAAGTAACATTTTTGATCTGAAAATATTCATTGATAAAAACTTACTATTAATTGAGTGTTTAACTTCTACAATTTGTTTTAAAGCACTTTTTGCTGTGATAGCAATCGTTTCCTGATAATCAATATATGCCTTCAGTAAAGCCTCTCGGGGTTCTGAAAAAATCCACTGTTTGAACAAAGAAGAAAATTCCAATTCATGACCGCGGATTCTATTTAAGTATTCATTCGCGTCTTGCTTAGTGTGAATATTATTCGGTAAACTTAATCCTATTGCTTTCAATTGCTCTTGGGTTTCTTCGATAGTATTCGTCCGAGCCTTTTTCAATAATTTATCAAATTCTTTTGTAAATTGTGGGAAAAGAGATTCTCGAATGATTTTGGAGCCACTTTGTTTTTTAATGAACTCTTGCAATTTGGGTACAAGATCCTTTTGTTTTCTAAGTTGTATTAATTTTAACTCCATTTTAGCTTCTCTTTTTTCCAGTAAATTTTGACTCGTTTCGGAAATGAAATGTAAATCTAAAAGAGATTGCTGATAGGCAGAATATTGGCCTACAATGGGGTTTTGAAATGAGGGGAGATACCAATTTTCGATTAATTGAAATTTTGTAGTAATTGTTTTAGGGAGTGTGATGTTAAAAGATTTTAGATGGGATTTAATCGATTGTAAGTTGTTTTTTTTATTAAATATAAAGGTTTCGATTTCGTTTTTATAATCTTTTGGAGGTGTGTATAATTTCTGAATTTTTACTGATACTGCTGTAGGCGCTTTAGTAAAATTTTTAGAACTTACTTTAGGTGATATGTGAGTCTGCTGGTCCCAATTTTGAAATTGTTTGAACCATGCTTGATGAACCTTAGACATATGTTTACTGTGTTTATAATCTAAACCAGCCGCTACAGCTCCTAAGGCAGCCCCTGCTGGGCCTAATAATGATATGAATGTTTGACTCACAGGGGAAATATGTGCAAATAATTCTAAGGGATATTTTGCAAGCGCTATAGCATTATGAGTTAAATCTAAGCCATAATCAATGCAACTCCGATTTAATATTTTTTGTTGTTCATGAATTTGTATTTCCCATTCTAATATATTTTTTGGAATTTCTTTATCTTTATAAGCTAATTTTGCTTCTTTTAGCCATTTAGTTGACTGCTCAAGAATTTTTGCTTTATAAATGAGCGCAAAACCAAATAAACCAAGATTTAAAGCTTTTAAAAGGCTTTCGCCTAGAGCCAAGCCTTCTTCTAATTTTCCAAAATTTGGCATCAATAACGAATCATTCATGATTTCCTTAGGATATAACTTCGAGACATATTGAAATCCAGATTCAACTTCTTGTATTATCAATTCAGAATATCCAATAAGAGCCCCTGTCCCATCTGCAATGGTATCAACAGCTTGGTATTCTTCATCGCTGGTTTTTAAGCTTTCCATAAGTTTTTCTATTTTGGAAGCTTGCAAATTTTGCAAATTTTTCAAATCTTGCATTAAGGAAGGATCTAAAGCGTAATTCGAACTTGTTAGATCTGATATTTGCTTTTCCAATGCGTTTAACAGAGTAGAAGTATGTTTTTCGGGTGTTTTAGATTTATCCGTTTCTTGACTGGAAACAGCCTTTGATATCATCGATGAGTAGTTGCCATTAGGTGGTTGGATAGACATTGGTATGGCCTCCCTATATGGAAATTTATTATACCTAATATTTAGGTTTTTAATAATCCTTCATTAATACGTGCCTGCTGATAGTTAATAAAGGAAACAAGACGTTCTTCATCTAAAGAAAAGAAATGGTGCAGTGCATTTTTTAAAGCATCAGGAAATTGATCCATTTCTCTTTGTAGTGTTTCAAGATTTATACCAAGTTGCACTTCAAAAAAGGATTTAATTTGAGGATCTAATAAATCTAAGTCGAGGTTTTTTATTGCTTCTTGGATTAACTTAAAAGTATCTATTTTTTTATCATCTCCTCCATCTGTTTCTAGATCGGCATACCGTGCAAAATCTTTCCAAGCACGTTGTGTTAGCTGATTTTCAAGTTCCTGAACTTTTAGCATCCAATGTTCCAACTGTCCTTGGCTAGTTTCAAATTCAGATTTTGCTTTTTTGTATTCTGCAAGGGCTTTGTAATACTTATCAGGCAGAATTTTTGATTGATGATGGAGCTGATGGACGACTTTTGCAGTATGGATGAATTTTTTTTGTTTTGAGACATGTTCATATTCTTTCAAGTTTGTATAGATGGTCATGAAAGTTAATTTCATTGTCTCCAAGAATTTTGGAGCATTTTTCTTGTATTTATTATTTAATAACATTCCAACTGCCATGATACCGAAACTAGCACCGGTGATTGAATAAGACAGATAGTATAGTATTAATATTGATCCTGATATAGGATTGGATAGGAGTGCGGCCAAACCAAATACAGCCGTAATAGCACTTCCAATTGCGACGAGACCATAAATAATTCGAGAATGGGTCATTTTCCAAGAATTTAATATTCCTTCTACTTTGTGTTTTTTATTTACTAAATTGACTAATGAATTTTTTACCGTCATCGCAATGGTCTCTTGATGGTCAATATATGAGATAAGTAACTCATCATGTGGATTTGCTATTAACCAACGAATAAACATTTGATTCATCTTAGCAGGATGCAATTGGGCTTTGGATAAAAATTTAATAGCTGCTTCTTTGGTTTCAACTTTTGAGGATAAGGATAAACCAATCTTACCAAGCTCCGATTTTATGTTTTCTAGGCTGTTTTTAGAAGCATTATTCAAAATCGAATCATATTCTTGATTGAACCTGGAAAATAATTTTTGTTTAAGCAAATCTGCTATTTGTGGCTTCTGGATATGTTCCTTAAGCTGAGGAAGCATTTCCTTGAATTTTGGACGCAATTTTAATACTTTAAGTTTTGCAGTTGCTTTTCTTCTCTCAAGCAAACTTTGACTGGTTTCTACAATATGTTTTAAGTTCGAGAAAGTTCGCTGAAATCCCGTATATTGGGCTAGAAGAAGTTTTTTATTTGCAACCCAATGAATGTGGAGTTGCTCTTTAGTTTCAATTGTTGGGGGTAATTCAATATCGAATGTGGCGAGATCTTTACGAATTTGATCTATGTCGGCTTGTTTTTCAAAAATCGCCCTGAGTTCTTTTTCAAATTTTTTCTGTCTAACAAAAATATGTTCTGGAGGCTGTTTTACGGAATAATAGTGAGGTTGTTTTTCTAAAATAGTGTTGGGCAGTTTTTGCCAATTTTGAAATTGCTCCACCCATTTTTGATATGTTTTTGTCGATTGTGATTTCTGCTTGAAGTTAATTCGAGCCAATAGAAGTCCCAAAATGGATCCTGCAGATCCCATCAACCCTATTGATTCTGTTGATTTCCTAATAATTGCTGGGAAAGGGAAGAATTTAAATAACGTTTTAAAATAAGGCGAGGCATATCCTGCAATCTTAACACCATATTTGAGAGCGTCAGTTTTGATTTTCTCTTCTTCCTGAACGAGCTTGATTTCCCATTCTTTGATGGCCTGAAGTATTGATGGATCTTTTGAGAAATCTTTGTTTGATAATTTTATTTCATTTAATACCCTGTGAGCAGCTTTTAAAATTTTGGATTTATAAATAACAGTTAATATATGGAAGTCCGAATCTGAGGCACGCATTAAGGCCTCACCCCATTCAAAGCGAAGATAGCCTTTTGCATTTCCCTTGAGATGTGGATTTTGAAAAATGCTATTGGGTAAAACAGCTTCTAAAAAATCGAGCTCTAGCCGATTAGATTTTTTTTTCTCTGGAATTAGTGGAGAGCCTGCTTGATTATCAATTTTTTGTTTATTTTGAAGTTTTTCTAATTCGATTCCCTTTTCCAATTGATTTACTTGAACAGGGATTCTTGATTCAAATTCGTTTACGATATAATCGACTTCAGCTAATTCGGCAGTAAGATTTAAAGGACCAATTCGGTCGACAAAATCAACCAAGTTTGTTTTGGCCTCTTCAATGGATGAGGGAATTTCTTTAATATGAGAGCTATGCGGGGATAGGAGAGGGGGAAGTGATTCGTAGATGTTATCTACTTTTATATTAGGTTGAATAGTCATTGCTTTCTATCCTTCTTACTTTAGTTCATTTAATAAACCTAGTTTGAATTACACCAAACTATAATATAACATATTTTTAATTATTTAATAAATAGTTAATTTATTTAATTGTTTTATTTATTAAATATTGTTTTTTGTTAGTAAAAAGAAAGGGTACTTGTTGCGTACTTCGAATGTACGCATAAAGTTGCAGCATGATATTAAGCAATATTTATTGTGGAATCTTTGGTTTTGAATTCAATAATGAATGCGAATCTCCTTGGAGTGCGTGTCGCTTGAGGCTAAGAAAAAATTGATTTAAATCTAGAATTCACTTCGTTAGCTCGGTAGAGCGTCTGTTCAAAGCCCGGAGTGACGTAAGGAACTCCGGGTAAATAGAAAATAAATAGAGCCCGTGTAG
>JACDES010000069.1 GCA_013816265.1 Parachlamydiaceae bacterium
ACTCGATGGATTGTATGTATTGACCCAGGCCTCCGCTTTGCTGCGACTTGGGCTATTTCATGCCGGCCCTTCAGGCCTAACAAAGAGTGCTTTCTTTAGAAAAAATTGAGGATAAAGATCTGTAATAAAAACAAGGCGATTCTCACTTTATTTCTTATTTTGACAGCATTGGTTCAAATACTGGGGTTCCTTACATCATTCCGGGCTTTGAACAGACGCATTCGGGTTAGCGAAAGGTCGCTTGGCTTGTATTCAACCAATTTAACTCATATAACCACTCTGCGCCTCCCAGTCTCCCCGCCTCTGCGATGAATTCAATAAAAGTACTTATTTATTTTTTTAAACCCCTTATTATTTGCATTTTAGCTACTTATAGTAATAGGATGCGAGCACGGGCACGGGCACGTGGAGAGCACAGGATAATGACACGTAAAGAAAAGCTTTGGAAGCCCGAAAAAAGAATCATAAAAAAGGTTGTAAAAGAGTTGTTTTTGTGTTATATTTGCTACATAAAATAACTGTCTACAGCCCATTATAAAGAGGCAGAAGAAATTGTGAATAGGCCTTATCGACGTACCCCTAAAAATTACGACGGAACTGAATCAACTACACATCGAGTATGTGACTTGTTGCCATCAGTTCTTTCTAAAATTGGTGATGTGTACAATCAACGACCAGACCTTGTTTTAGCTGCATGGCCAGCTGTGATAGGCCCTAAATTAGCTTCAATGACCCAGGCGGTTTCGTTTTCAGAAGGTATATTGGTAGTGAAAGTAAAAAATTCTACGCTGCACAGCTTGTTAAGTCAGAATGACAAGCCTCGTATTGTTAATATATTAAGACAAAAATTTCCCAAAGTTCAAATAAAAAATATTTATTTTCGCATTGGTTGAAAACAGATAACAACAATTAAGGTAATAGAATGGCTCAAGATACAATTGATTCAAAACAAAATGAAAATGAACTCAAAGCAGTCGTCAAAGAGTATGATGCAAGTTCAATTACAGTTTTAGAAGGACTGCAAGCTGTTCGAGAACGTCCAGGTATGTATATCGGTGATACCGGAATCAATGGACTTCACCATTTAGTCTACGAGGTTGTTGATAACTGTATAGACGAAGCGATGGCCGGTTATTGCAATTTTATTAATATCGTTCTTCACAAAGACAATTCAATTAGTATTGAAGATAATGGTCGTGGTATACCTGTAGAGAAACATGCGAAAGAATCCATTAAGCAAGGGCGAGATGTAAGTGCCATAGAGGTTGTAATGACCATTCTACACGCTGGTGGTAAGTTCGATAAGGATACATATAAAGTATCGGGCGGATTGCACGGTGTAGGTGTTTCATGTGTAAATGCTCTTTCGAAAAAAATGATCGTAGAAGTATATAAGAACGGCAAAATCTACGAAATGGAATTTTCTCAAGGTAAAGTAAGCCGATTATTAAAAACCATTGGAGATACAACCAAAAAAGGTACTAAAATTTGGTTTTGGCCTGATGATGAAATTATGGAAGTCACACAGTTTGATTATGATATCTTAACGAAACGTTTCCGGGAGCTTGCTTTCCTTAATAAAGGAATTACCATCGCATTTAAGGACGAGCAAAATCCAGAAAAAGAAGATGTCGCATTTCGTTATGAAGGTGGTTTAAGGTCATTTGTAGAATACTTAAATGAGAATAAGGAACCTCTTTTCCCAAAACCAATCTACTTTCACGGCACTCGACAAGGTGATGATGGTCCTATTGAATTTGAAGGATCGATGCAATGGAATGGCGGTTATAATGAAACGATTTATTCCTATGTGAATAATATCCCAACTCGTCAAGGGGGATCGCATCTAACAGGATTCTCCACAGCATTGACAAGAGTGCTGAACACTTATATTAAGAATCAAAATTTACTGAAAAATGAAAAGATAGCTATCACCGGCGAGGATATGCGTGAGGGCTTAACAGCTGTCATATCAGTAAAAGTTGCCAATCCCCAATTTGAAGGTCAAACAAAACAAAGACTGGGGAATAGCGATGTTGGATCTATTGTACAGCAGATTGTTGGCGAAGAGCTAACTATCTTTTTGGATGAGAATCCCGCAACAGGTAAGACAATCGGTGATAAGGCAATTTTAGCCGCTCAGGCTCGAGAAGCGGCTCGCAAGGCACGTGAACTTACATTACGTAAGTCTGCCTTAGATAGCGCGCGCCTTCCAGGTAAGTTGACCGACTGCCAAGAAAAAAATCCTGCTTTATGTGAAATCTATATCGTAGAAGGGGACTCAGCGGGTGGTTCGGCAAAATCAGGACGAGATCGTCGTTATCAAGCTATTCTGCCTATACGTGGTAAAATTTTGAACGTAGAAAAAGCACGTTTAGAGAAAGTATTACAAAATACAGAAGTCGGCACAATGATTGCTGCGCTAGGTTGTGGAATTGGACAAGGCAATTTCAATTTAGAAAAATTGCGTTATCATAAAATTATTATCATGACTGACGCCGACGTCGATGGATCTCATATCCGTACGTTGTTGCTTACCTTCTTTTATCGTCATATGCTTGCACTGGTAGAAAATAATTTCATATATATTGCACAACCTCCTCTTTACAGGGTTAGTCGTAAAAAGACGAGTCGTTATATTCATTCTGAAAAAGAAATGGATGATTATTTGATGGAACTTGGTTTGAGTGATATTCAAATGAAATTGGCCAATCAAGAACAAGTAATGACTCACGAAGAGATGAAGCGTTTGACAGCAACAATATTGGAAGTTGAAAATTTTATTTCTAGAATTGAACGCAAAGGACTCCCTTTCCGAGAATTCCTTACATTGAAGAACGATAAAGGGCAGTATCCTCGTTTCCAAGTCAATATGACTGATGAAGTGCATTTTGCCTATTCAGAGCAAGAATTACTAAGTTTGAAAGATTCGGACGAATTGAATCAGAAAACTCGTCATGATCAAACATTAGCTTCAATACCATCTGAAGAGATCACAGATGAAATGAAGGCCTTTAAGCTAGCTCGTCTGCACTTTATGGAATTATATGAAGAGAGCTTCTTATCTCGTATCGAAGCTACTCTAGGCACATATAATTTAAATATGAACAATTACTTAATCGCAAATGGTCCCCTAATCGAAGTAATTGAAGATGGTGAAAAACCGATCGAGTTTCATACCCTGAAAGAGGTTGTTGAATTTTTACGTAGTAATGGGCGTAAAGGTATCGAAATTCAACGTTATAAAGGTTTGGGTGAAATGAATGCCGATCAGCTATGGGAAACGACCATGGATCCACTAAAACGAACACTTATAAAAGTTACATTACCCGATATGATCGCTGCAGATCATATGTTCACGATGTTAATGGGCGAGGATGTACCTCCTAGAAGGGCATTTATTGAACAGTTTGCTCTATCAGTTAAAAATTTAGATATTTAATAGGTAAAAAGAGGTCAATATGTCTTACACAAAAGACGAAGTTATTATTCCACGTAATGTTGAAGACGAAATGAAAGAGAGCTATTTACGCTATTCGATGTCGGTCATTATTTCTCGTGCCCTTCCTGATGTACGCGATGGTCTAAAACCCTCACAACGACGTATTTTGTATGCGATGCGCCAATTAAATCTAAGTCCTGGTGGTAAGCATCGTAAGTGCGCGAAAATTTCGGGTGACACATCGGGAGACTACCATCCACATGGTGAGATGGTAATCTATCCTACACTAGTACGTATGGCTCAAAAATGGATGATGCGATACAATCTAGTTGATGGTCAAGGTAACTTTGGCTCGGTCGACGGAGATCCTCCAGCTGCGATGCGTTATACAGAAGCACGTTTAACTTCAGCTTCTGTGCAATTAATGGAAGATTTGGATAAAGATACTGTCGAAATGGTTCCAAACTATGACGAAACCAAGAAAGAACCAACAGTATTTCCTGCGAAGTTCCCTAACTTACTTTGTAATGGTTCTTCTGGTATTGCTGTCGGGATGGCTACAAATATTCCACCCCATAATCTTAATGAATTAATCAAAGCCACCTTATTACTACTCGATAATCATACAACGACTGTTGATGATATTATGAAGGTGATGCCAGGTCCTGACTTTCCTACAGGTGGTATTATTTGTGGATATCGAGGTATTAAAGAAGCGTACCACACAGGCCGCGGCAAATTGATCTTAAGGGGTCTTATTCGCATTGAAGATCATGAAGAAAAAGATCGTCAACGTTTGGTCATTGATGAAATACCTTATAACGTCAATAAATCTCGCCTTATCGAACAAATCGCTGAACTCATCAATAATAAATCGATCACCGGTATCTCCGATTTGCGAGATGAATCCGATAAGGATGGGATGCGTCTTGTTATTGAATTAAAACGTGCAGAAGTTCCTGAAGTTATCATTAATCAACTTTATAAATATAGCGACTTGCAAATCACTTTTGGTTGCAATATGTTAGCCTTGGATAAAGGGCTTCCTCGCACATTGAATGTAAAACAAATGATTGTTGCATGGATTGATCATCGAATTGATGTGGTCCGTCGTCGTACACGCTTCGAACTTCATAAGGCAGAAGCACGTGCTCATATTCTAGAAGGTTATTTAAAGGCAATTGACCACTTGGATGAAGTCGTCAGGCTTATCAGAGCTAGTAATAATCGTGATGAAGCGCGTACCCAACTAATTAGTCATTTTGGTTTTACTGAGCGTCAAGCTAATGCCGTTCTGGAATTAAGACTCTACCAATTAACAGGACTAGAACGTGATAAAGTTAATGATGAATATCAAGAGTTATTAAAGAAAATTGACTACTTCAAAGCAGTATTAGCTAGTGAATCGATGGTTCGGGATATTATCAAAGAAGAATTGAGTGATATCCAAAGGACCCATAAGTCTGAGCGTAGAACGCAAATCATTGCTGCGGAAAGTGAATACAATATGGAAGACTTGATCGCAAATGATCAGGTAATTATTACAATTTCAGAAGATGACTATATTAAGCGTATGCCTGTTGACACATTCCGTGAGCAGCGTCGTGGTGGACAAGGTATTGCAGGAATGCAGCTAAAACGTGAAGACGATACAATTAAAGGTCTTTATGTCGCTACAATGCATGATTACCTATTGATATTTACTAATGAAGGACGTTGCTATTGGTTGAAAGTTTGGCAGATCCCTGAAACGGGTCGTAAGTCTAAAGGCAAGCCGCTCATCAATTTAATCGAAGATATTCGACCTGAAGAAAAAATTGCGACAATTCTTCGTGTCTCTTCGTTTGAAGACGAAGCTTTCATTTTAACAGCAACAAAACGTGGTGTTGTTAAGAAGACATTACTTGGTGAATATAGTAATCCTCGCCGTAAGGGGATATGGGCTCTTGCCATAGATGAAGGCGATGAATTAATTGCTGCAAGAATGGTTAAGCCTAATCAGCAAATTATGTTATTTACACATCAAGGTATGGCTGTACGATTCGATGAGGGTAATGTGAGACCAGTGGGACGTATGTCACGTGGCGTTAAGGGTGCTACATTACGTGGAGAAACTGACTATATTGTTGGTTGCGAAGTTGTAAACGGCGACGAAACGGTTCTTGTTGTTTGCGAGAATGGTTTTGGAAAACGCTCTTCTGTTGAGGATTTCCGTCAAACAAATCGCGGTGGGGTTGGTGTCCGTTCGATCATCACAAGTGATAGAAATGGTAATGTTGTTGGTGCTCTACGAGTAAGTGACACTGATTCAATTATCATGATGTCTTCAACAGGTCAAACTGTAAGAATAAATGTCAGCGATTTACGTGTGATGGGTCGTAATACACAAGGGGTGAAGTTGGTTAACTTACGTGATAATGACTACCTTATGGCTATTCAAAAGCTTGAAGGAAGCATCGATGAAATCGAGCCAGCAATTAATAATGTTGAAACTCCAGTTGTTAAGACACCTACAGTTTCGAAAGGTAAAGCAGAAGTTGAGGAAGAGATTGATGAGGATTTTGTTGAGGAATTAGATAACAACGAATCTTCCGATACTGAAGAGTAATATGGTATCTACGTCCCTCTTTTACGTGCCCGTGCCCATGCCCGTGCCCGTGCCCGATGACGTTTTCATACCGAGTTAGTTGAGAAAATTAATTTTAGAAAAGATATTGGATATAAAAGGGGAACGAAAAGGACATCGGGCACGGGCATGGGCACGGGCACGTAAGAGGATATCGGGCACGGGCACGGGCACCGGCACGGGCATGTAAGAGGGGCGTTAGCCAACAAGGTAAACAAACAAAGAGATCCAATTATGAAAGTGCCCAAGGGGTATTTCATCACTCTAGAGGGTGGCGAAGGTTCAGGTAAGTCAACTCTTGTTAAGCAACTTGCAGAAGAGTTAACCAAGAAAGGATATGATGTTGTCACAACTCGGGAACCGGGTGGTACTAAGTTGGGTGAAGAAATACGTCAATGGCTCCTAACAAATCACAACACATTCAAAATTGGAACAAAAGCAGAACTTCTATTATTTCTAGCTGCAAGAGCACAGCATATCGAAGAAGTGATTAGACCGGCTTTAAAAACTGGAAAAATTGTCATATGCGATCGGTTTAATGATTCAACACTTGCTTATCAAGGCGCTGCACGTGGCCTTAAAATGAATGAAACTCGAAAATTATGTGATATTGTATGTGGCGAAATTCAGCCACAACTGACTTTATTTTTAGATGTCGATCCTAACGAAGGACTTCGTCGCGCGAAGAAGACAATAAAAAAAGAATCTTTAGAAGGTGAATTAGATCGCATCGAAGATGAAAAAATTGAATTTCATCAAATGGTACGAGAGGGATTTCTCGCTTTAGCAAAACGAGAACCACTCCGGATATCTCGCATCAATGCAAATTTACCTCAGATACAAGTCTTCAAAGAGGCTCTTCTTACCATAGATGAACTACTTCTACTGCCAGCCAAACAAACAAAATGATGAACCCAACAAATTTTTCACAACTCATTGGTAATGATCCTATCAAGGGGTATCTTAAGCGCATGATAGAGCGTGATGCAATGGCAAATTCTTTACTTTTCGCCGGTCCTGATGGCATTGGTAAGAGTCTTTTTGCTCTCACAATGGCTGTGGAATTGATGTGTCAAAATGATCCATTCGGTATTCAAAAGAAAAAAATTGCCAGCGGAAATCATCCTGATATTCATCATTACCGCCCAGAGGGTAAACTGGGGCTGCATAGTATTAAGGCCTTAAGAGAATTGTGTGAAGAGGTTTTTTTACCTCCATATGAAGCACCCGTGAAAGTATTTATCATTCATGACGCGGACAGAATGTTATCTTATAGTGCGAATGCTTTGCTTAAAACCTTTGAAGAGCCTCCTTCAAATACTATTATCGTTCTTCTAAGCAGTAATCCTTCAGCATTACTCCCAACAGTGTTGTCACGATGCCGCACCATTCATTTTCATTCAATCTCTGAACATGAAATCGAACAATATTTAAAAACACGATACCAACTGGATGATGAGTTATTAAAAAGAGTGGCAGGATTAGCACACGGGTCGTTGTCAAGAGCTATAAGTTTATTAGAACAAAAGGGGAGCCCTACACGCGATCTAATATTATCTTTATTGATGCGTGGTAAGGTGAGAACCTATAAGAATCTTATTGAAGCTGTTCATACTATTACTGAACAAATTGAGGCGGCAAAAAAACAAACGGAAATCGCTGCAAAAGAAGAGCTATATAAAGTCCCGACTGAAAATTTGTCAGCACATCATCAACAAATACTTGAAAAAGAATTGGAAGGGGCTGTTTCGATGAGTCAAGTCCAAGAAGTCTATGCTTTATTGGACATCATTCTTTCATGGTACCGGGATTTGCATTTGTTACAGGTAGGGGGGGCGACTTCCTATTTAATAAATCAAGATTATGAAATGCAACTTGAAGATGTATTGCAACAAGGTAATATTATCCCTTTTGATCAGCTTCAAAAAGCTGTTGAGGAGACCCGCCTTTTGCTCCAACGCTCCACTTCATTACAAATATGTATGGAGAATTTGTTTCTAAAATTAAATTTAGTTTAATTGGTCAAAGATGGAATTTGATTACAATTCTTTCATTAAATCTGGTGCTATTATCAGCATTGATGAAAATAAAGTGTTGCTTGGTTGGGGAAAATCCTTTTGGAAGCATCACAAGGAACTAGATTCAAAAATTCCAGCCTTCTATTTTCCAGATTTTTTTTTATATTCTACTAAGCCCTGGATTCAATATGAATTCTTTTTGGAAATTTCTAAAGAGAATTTAAAAACCTATTTTCAAAAAAATAATGAGGTGGGGGCGTGTTTAATTTGGGAAAATCCTTATAAAAAGCTTTTTTATAATGCTTTCGAGCAACTTCAGTTTGAATTTAGTCATTCTAGGCTGAGTAAAGCTGTTCCATATGTATTCTTAAATTCAAAATCTCAATTCTTGATTGATCGCTTGCAACATACATTACAATCGGCATTAAATTACTCGATAAGATACCCTTTGGTTTACCTATATGGTTTTTGGAATGAACATTCAGGAATGATGGGTGTAACTCCCGAGCTATTGTTTGAGTATAATGAAAATTCAAAAAATTCTATTCTACAGACAGTGGCATTAGCTGGAACATGTGCTAATAAAGGACAAGATATTAAAGCATTTCAACGTGATCCTAAACAATTACGTGAACATGTTTTTGCTGTAGATGGAATAAAGCAATCATTAATGCGATTTGGGAAGATAAAGCAAGAAAAAATGCAAGTATTGGAACTACAAACTTTATCTCATTTAATGACACCCATCCAAGTTGAACTTGATGATAAGGTGGATTTCACAACAATTATTCATGCGTTACATCCCACACCGGCATTGGGAGCTTATCCACGTATTGAGGGATGGGAATGGCTTAAAGAATATAATAGTCAAATTGATAGAGGTCGATATGGAGCGCCTGCAGGTATATTATATCCAGGTCAAAGTAAAGCCAGATGCTTAGTTGCTATACGTAATGTTCAATGGGAACTAAATGAAATACGTATTGGAGTTGGTTGTGGAGTCATTCAGGAAAGCCAGTGCGATCAAGAATGGAGTGAAATATGTTTAAAGATTCATGCAATTCAGGAGATTTTATCATTATGACCCCACTTATTGAAAAGCCCGCAATCATGAACAATATATTAGCTCAACACATCGTGGAGCAGATGATTCAAAATGGGGTAAAAGAGTGTTGTCTGGCTGCTGGTTCAAGAAATGCACCCCTTGTTTATGCATTGAATGCAACCAACCAAATAAAAGTTTACAATTGGCCTGAGGAAAGATCTGCAGCTTTTTTTGCCATCGGAAGAATAAAGGCAACAAATCGACCTGTAGCAATTATTACAACTTCAGGTACTGCAGCAGCAGAAGTACTGCCTGCTGCAATGAGTGCCCACTATTTAGGCTTACCATTATTGATGATAACAGCTGATCGTCCGCGACGATTCCGCGGATCTGGTGCACCACAAACTTCTGAGCAGCCAGGTCTATTCGGATGCTATGCCCATTTTGAGCTAGATCTTGCAGACGATGAGAAATGCAATTTAGATGAATGGACTTGCAAAGGACCCGCTCACTTGAATATTTGTTTTGAAGAACCACGAGAATCTGAATGTAAAATGATTCAGGTTAAACGGAATCTCCCAGACCAATGGCTGAATAAGCCAAATGTTTTCCATGAAGAACATTTGGAGCGGTATCACAATTTCATCCAAATTGTAAAGAATCCTTTGGTTGTCGTTGGAGCTTTGGATGTGAAGAACAGAGAAATTGTTATTCAATATTTGTTGCAATTAGGTGCTCCCGTCTATGCAGAAGCTTTTTCAAATATTCGTGAAGATAATAGATTGGAACATTTGAAGATTACTAGAATTGATAATATATGGAATACAGCTGAGAAAAACAATTATCCTATTGATGGAATACTACGTATTGGAGAGATCCCAACAGCAAGGCTTTGGCGCGATCTCGAGGAGAAAGGAGGACAAGTTAAAGTATGTTCTATTAGTGAACAACCTTTTTCAGGATTGAGCTGGGCTGATGTTATTTACACATCATTAGAAAAATTCTTTATTGCGGCATGTGAGAGGCGCTTGAAAAAAGATTTTAAATTTAAACAATGGGTTGAGGCAGACAGCTTATTTCAGGCTACTTTATTAAATCTTTTACATGAAGAACCTTTTGCTGAGTCGAGTTTAATACATTCACTATCTAAAATTATTTCTCCGAATTCAAATATTTATTTAGGAAATAGTTTACCAATTCGTGAATGGGATCTGGCGGCATCGCATTCGAGTCGTGGATATTTTATGCACGCAAGTCGTGGGGTTAATGGAATTGATGGGCAAATTTCAACATTTTTCGGTTTGAGCGATCCGCACAAAGACAATTGGGCGATAATAGGGGATTTAACGGCTTTATATGATATGGTAGGGCCATGGATACTTCCACAAATAACGGATACTTCAGTTAATTTGATTGTTGTAAATAATGGTGGTGGTCAAATATTTTCACGGATGTATTCTCTACCAATTTTTACGAATCCGCATCAATTAAATTATGAACATTTAGCTCATTTTTGGAAGATGCATTATGAGAAATGGGATTGTATTCCAAATAATGTTGCATCCAATCATAAACATCGGTTGATTGAAATTACACCCGATGTAACATCGACGGATCGTTTTTGGACAAAATTTACTAAATTATGAAAAATCCCATAATTGCTCTACATGGATTTTTAGGACTTCCTGAAGATTGGGATCATTTACAGATGCTCCAGTTGCATGGAATCGATTTAAATTCTTTTCAGTGGAATAGCTTAGATGATTGTGGAAAGCACATTTGTGGAATAGCAAGTGAAAATATTAAAGATGAAAAGCCAATTTTAATGGGTTATTCTTTAGGTGGACGGATTGCTTTGCATGCATTAATTCAGCAACCAAAATTGTGGAAGGCGGGCATGATTATTTCTGCACATCCAGGACTAGATACTGAAGCTGAAAAAAGAAATAGATTTAATCTGGATGAAAGTTGGGCGAGGAGATTTGAGGAAGAGGAGTGGGACAGTTTGATAGATGCATGGAATCGCAGAGCTGTTTTTGCAGAGGATAACTATCACTTTCAGAGGGATGAATCGAAATATAATCGAAAAGAGCTTGCTGCTATGTTAATTAATGGGTCATTGGGAAATCAGGCAAATTTATTGCAGCAAATAGAAGAGTTGCCGATGCCCATTTTATGGGTAGTTGGAGAAAAGGATTCGGTATATTTAAAAATTGCTAAAAAAATAATTTTTAAAAACCCAAAATCGAGGGTTTTAGTTGTTGAAGATGCTGGACATCGTTTGGTTTGGCAGAAACCAAAAGTATTCAAACAGCTGCTTAATATTTTTATTGAAAATCTAAAATAAAAACCACTCTTATAAATAATATTATCAAATTCAATATTCAAATTAATATTACAAATTAATAATCGAAACTGTATTTAGTAAAATAAAATATTGACATTTATTCATTATTTAGTTATACTTTTATTATTAATTATAAAGTTTAATAACTAATTGGAGATGTATAATGGATTTTAATTCAATAAAAAATGAAGCCGCTCATATTTCAAAAACTGCACTTTCGGGTGTTGGAACCTTAGTAACTTCGTCATTCAAAGCTCCAAATACTGAAGAAGAAACAAAAAGCCTAAGGTTAAAGGTTGTTATATCAGCTTTAAGAGTTGTGGGGGCATTAGGGATGGGGATAACAGCGATGAACGCTATAACAGCTTTACCTGCTTTATTGTTAACTGGCGCTGTTTTGAAAATGTCTCTAATTGCGGTAGGTTTTGTGCTATCAAAAGATATTTTCCAAATTGGTGAAAATTTATCAAATTTTGAAAACAGTGTTAGCCAGCCGCTAACTGAAGCATTTAAGTTAGAATTTACTAATATGATCACCCAAGATACTTATTTCAAGAATATATATAGACATTTCATGCTGAAAGCATAGTTTCTTGATCAAGGATTATTTTTGTAAAAAAGAACATTCGAAATTCGAATGTTCTTTTTTTTTCTGATAGAGCTGCTTTTCAAAGGACGTAAAGGACCTAAAAGACTTAAGGACAACACAAAAGTCCATTTTTGTCCATTTTTTGTCCATATAGTCCATATATTCCATATAGTCCATATAGTCCATATAGTCCATTTTGATTACTACTTTAAAACAAAATTATTCTTTTTAAAATAATTAGTTGACATTTAAAATGTAATAATATATAATTTAATTATATTAATTAATAAAACAAACTAAATGGAGAAATAAAAATGGATTTTAATTCTATAAAAAATGAAGCGTCTTATATTTCAAGAACAGCGGTGTCTGATGTTGGAACTTTGATTGCATCATCATTTACGACTCCAAGAACAGCAGAAGAAGAACAGGATCTTAGCATCAAGATAACAGTATCTGGGTTAAGAGCTTTAGGTGCATTAGGCATGGCTATTACAACCATTAGTGCTGTATCTGCATTGCCAGCTTTATTACTTACAGGCGCTGTATTAAAAATGTCTCTTATAGCTTTAGGTTTTGTCCTTTCAAAAGATGCATTCCAAATGGGTGATAACTTATCAAAGCTTAGAAATAGTATTACGACTCAAATGTTAGTTGGTTTTAAAGCCGCATTTTCTGATGAAGCAATTCCTAATGCGATCACTCAGGACACCTATTTCAAGAATTTGTACAAGCATTTCATGATGCAGGCAATAAAAGCCTAATTTGTTGAAGAAATAATTTCCCCCTAAGGGAGCATTCGAATTTCGAATGTTCCCTTTCTTAATTCTTATCTTATTAATAATTTGTTAAGAATAAAATAAGTTATTGTAAAACATCCTTTTATCTATTGATTAGTAAAATCTGAAAAGTTATATTTATTCTCAATTAATAAAACTATCCTAGGAGAATAAAAAATGAATAATTTTTCTGCAGCAGCTCAGTACGTATTCACGACATTTCAACGTGACGTATCATTCTTACTAGCAGTTCCACAACAACCTCGATATGGAAATGATAAAAAAGCCCAAGATTTAAAAGTTACTTTGGCTGCGTCAAGAGCAATTACTGCATTTTTATTAGGTTTAACAGTATTATCTAGCCTTTCAGCTGTACATGCATTTGTTATGACTGGATCTGCCGTAAAGATTGCACTGACGATAGTTTCTTTTGTGGCAGCCTATGATTTATTTACTATATTTGACAATATATCAATCTATCACAATAGCCCTGGAAGACAACTTTACGCTGGTTTATTAGAGGTTTTCAGTAACCATGATGTCATAGAGGAATTTACAAAAAATACTTTTTTGAAACCATTCTATAGACCTTTACTTGAAAGTAGAATACGACGTGTTTAATTAAAAAAAATCACAACCTCATAAGGTTGCGTTTTTCCTAAGAAACATTCAAGCGATTGAATGTTTCTTTTTTTTGTTTCCCGATTTTACCGCGCGCAGGTATATTTTTTCCATCTTGTTTCTTTACCTTTAATTATTTCTTCATTATATAATCCTAGGCAAAAAACTAAATTGAGGGATTACATGCTTACTGCAACCACCACCTGGATTGATGTCAAAACATATAAAGATATTCGTTTTGAGAAGACTGAAGATGGCGTAGCCAAAATAACAATTAATCGTCCTGAAGTGCGTAATGCATTTCGTCCTGAAACTATTCAAGAGATGCAAGAGGCATTCGAAATTTGTCGAAATGATCCTTCGATTGGGGTGATTATTTTAACTGGAGAAGGACCACATGCCTTTTGTTCGGGTGGAGATCAACGTGTCAGAGGTAATGAAGGTTATCTCGGTGGTGACGGAATTCCACGTTTGAATGTCTTAGATTTACAAAAACAAATCCGCTCCCTTCCGAAACCTATCATCGCTATGGTGGCAGGCTATGCCATTGGTGGAGGACATGTGTTGCACATCGTATGTGACTTAACGATCGCTGCTGATAATGCAAAATTTGGGCAGGTAGGACCAAAAGTGGGATCTTTTGATGGTGGATTAGGGAGTAGTTATTTAGCTCGTATAGTTGGACAGAAAAAAGCGCGTGAAATATGGTATTTATGCCGGCAATATAATGCGAAAGAGGCTCTAGATATGGGGTTGATCAATTGTATCGTTCCACTTGCCGACTTGGAAACAGAAACCCTCAAATGGTGTCGAGAGATTCTAAATCATTCTCCTTTAGCTTTACGCTGTTTAAAAGCTTGTATGAATGCAGATTGCGATGGTCAAATGGGTTTATTAGATCTTGCTGGTAATGCGACGATGATGTATTACATGACTGAAGAAGCTCAAGAAGGAAAAAATGCATATTTAGAAAAACGTAAACCTGACTTTAGTAAATTTTCACGTTTACCATAACCATAGAGATCTTATGAGACAATCAGATGGGATGACATATAGTTCTAGAAAAGGATTGCAACAAGTCAAAATTTGGATCCAGGCATCTAGACCAAGAACTTTAACAGCAAGTGTAATACCAATTCTTTTAGGAACAACTTTATCTCGTTTTTTTGTTGAATCAATTGACTGGGCAATTGCTATACTTACTTTGATTTGTGGTGTTTTGATCCAGATTGGAATCAATATCACGAACGATGCATTAGATTTTCAACGTGGAACTGACAATGAACAGCGTTTGGGCTTCAAAAGAGTTACCTATTTAGGCCTTTTAGCTCCTAAGCATGTTCTAATGGGTGGTTTTATCTGTTTTGCTTTAGCCTTTTTATGTGGAATACCACTGATATTACATGGTGGATGGCCGTTCCTTGTTGTATTATTATCTTCAATCATTTTTGGTTATCTATATACGGGTGGACCCTATCCTTTAGCTTATTATGGGCTTGGTGATTTCTTTACATTAATATTCTTTGGCGTTATTTGTACAACAGCTCCCTTCTATTTACAAACAGGATTTATTGATTTTCAATCCATTTTAGCTGGACTCCAGGTTGGCTGTTTAGCTACAGCATTGATAGCAACAAACAATTTGCGTGATATTGAAAATGATGAGGATTCAGGCAAAAGGACATTAGCGGTATTTTTTGGGAAGACCTTCGCAAGGATCGAAATCACGATTATGACAGTAATTCCCTTGCTTTTGGGTTCTTTGTGGAGTAATTATGGTTATCCCTATGCTGCATGGCTTCCTTTTTTTATAGTACCTCTAGTGATAAAAAATTTGATCTCAATTTGGAAAGAAGAGCCTAGTCGTCGTTTTAATATATTTTTTATTAGATGTGCCTTAACGCATCTTCTTTTTGGGATACTTCTTACGCTCGGGTTTTTAATAGATTAACCTTGGAGTGCAACGTAGTGATGGAAGTAGGTCGCGCTGAATGAAAGCGAAAGAGGACTTTCGCACTCCAAACGCCAATCGTATTATTGATTATGCATGAAGCATTGTAGAAGCGCGATTTAGATTAAACACAAAGACACAAAGACACGAAGAAGTCGCGCCTCTCTTCATGTCTCGTAAACGTCAATTCTAGACATATTGACAAAGATGGCGCTTACTATTGTAGTGAAGCTTTGTGAAAAAAGATTAATAATAGTTAAGACAAAAGATTTAATGGCTGAAATAGCCAAAAAAAATTTTAGAAAATATAGGATTGCGCCACTCTTTGTGTCTTTGTGTCTTTGTGTTTAATTATTATAGACATTGTAAATGTAAGAAATGAGTTTAAAAAAATTCAACACAAAGACACAAAGACACGAAGACACGAAGAGAGGCGCGATCCAAAAGTTCTTTTCGCTTTGTTATAAAGGGCAAAATTTGTCAACATGTCTAGATTTGACGATTACGTTTAGAGTGCGAAAGTCCTCTTTCGCATTTTTAGACTAAATTTATGAACACCACAAATATTAATACTAAATAAATTCAGGTTATAATGAGAATTCAATATAATTATTATACCTTAGAGTCTTGTACTCCACCAGCGTTAGCGCGAATGGGCGCCTTGCTCCGTATTGAATTTCAAGATGGAATCATTGGTTATGCAGATTGTCATCCGTGGCCAGAATTAGGTGATAAATCAATTCAGGATCAGTTAAAAACTCTTCTACTACGTCATCCCTCATCTCTAATGCGTCGCTCTTTACATTTTGCCAGAATTGATGGCGAAGCTCGATCCAAAAAAGAATCACTTTTTAAAGATGTCACAATTCCAGCAAGTCATTATTTAATTCCCAATCTTTTATCCTGGTCTCCAAAAGGGATTGAAGGCTTAATTGAACAGGGTATTACCCATATTAAAATAAAAATGGGAAATTCTTTATCTCAAGAAATTGGAGCTTTATTAAAATTATTCCCTTCTAATACATCCTTCAAGCTACGCTTAGATTTTAATGAGAAACTATCGCTCAATGAATTTCATGCATTTATTAAAGCCATTGACAAGCTCTTGCCAGCAATTGATTTTATTGAAGATCCGTTGCCTTTTGATCCCATGCAATGGGAAAAAATTCAAAAATCATACTCTATTGATCTAGCCTGTGATCGACAATGCTCTTCAGGGATGCTTTGGCCAGAATCAGCTGCTGTATTAGTTGTAAAGCCTGCAGTTGAATCCATTGAATTATTTGAACGTGTTTTGAATGAAAAAGTTATTATTACTTCCTATTTAGATCATCCTTTAGGTCAGCTATCAGCAGCATATGTAGCATCAAAAATGGATCCAAAGAATAAAAAAATTCATGGTTTGTTGACGCATTACACCTATCAGCCAAACAATTTTAGTATTGCCTTCAATAATCATGGAAAGCATTTAGTCGCTCCGGGTGGAACAGGATTTGGTTTTGATGAGCAACTGAATGAAATTTTGTGGAAGGATCTCATCGCATGATTGATTGGAATTCCGATGAATCAGAGATTTTAATAAATCCTCGATGTACTGTGGAAGATCAGCTCCAATATAAAAAAATATTAGGGTCTACAAAATATCTGTCATCCCATATTTGGGTATCTACATCGGGTTCTACAAGTGTCAAATGGGTAGGATTATCAAAAAAAGCCATTTTAGCTTCAGCTCAAGCCGTTAATTTCCACTTAAATAGTGATTCAAAGGATATTTGGATCCATGCGCTTCCCAATTTTCATGTTGGTGGATTGGGCATTTGGGCAAGAGGATATCTAAGTGGATCATTAGTGATAGATTTCAAAAATCAACCCTCATATAAATGGCATGCATCAGATTTTTATCAATATCTGATCGAGAAAAAAGGAACATTAACAGCGCTTGTACCTACCCAATTACACGATCTTATTCAACTAGGTCTTAAGAGTCCTCCTGCATTGCGAGCTGTTATTATTGGCGGGGGTAGTTTAGGATCTGATATTTACTTCAAGGCAATTGAATTAGGATGGAAAGTTTTACCTAGTTATGGAATGACGGAATGTGCTTCACAAGTGGCAACAGCAGAATTAGGATCATGGGAAAAAAATGAATGCCCTTTATATAAAGTCCTAAAACATGTTTCTGTGGATCAAGATCCAACAGGTCGTTTAAGATTTAAGGGGGAGTCGCTATTAAGTTTATACGCGCTTTGTGTTAATGACAAAATCGAATTGATAGATCCAAAATTGGATGGGTGGTTTGTTAGTGAAGATCGTGGTTCTGTTGAGGGGACATATTTAACTGTTGCAGGACGATTTGATCATATGATCAAAATTGGAGGGGAAAGTGTCGAATTAGGAAAGCTTGAGGAACTTTTGCAAAAAATTCGAAGGGAGTCTCTGATTGAATTTGATGTGACGTTAGTTACTCCAAAAGATGTAAGGTTAGGTCATTCGATTCATTTAGTGGTTACCGGTTCAATAAAACAAGGTGAAATAGTGATGAATCAATTTAATAATAGGGTGTTGCCTTTCGAGAGAATACGCGCAACTCATTGTGTATCAATGATTCCAAGGTCTTCGCTTGGGAAAGTTTTAAAAAATGACTTAGAAAAAATTTTAAAAGAATTTTAAAATAAGTGCTAATGTCCTATTCTGAAAATTACTATTAAACTCCTGATGTTAATGGAAGCTTTAAATGTAATTTTTTGAGGACATTATGGTTGTAGATGTAACAAAATCCCTAGAAACCACTGTACATACTTTAGATAGTACATTTTCTTCCTTCAATCTTAGAGCTCATTTACCCGATCCGAACAGATTTGTCGCCCTTTTTACAAGCACAATTTGGAATCAGAAAGTCTTTGACCAAGTGGGAGCTTATGGATTTCAATTGAAAGATCTAATAAGTCAATATTCATTTGTTCGGTTACTTCCTCAGACAACCGTTCATGAAGATATGGAATTAATGACTTTGCAATCACGAGTAGTAGAGTTTGTTGATAATGTAAAAGAAGCCGTGGGTATAGATAGTCAAGTAACAACAAAGAATACGAAAGCTGAAAGAATGTTGGATGATTTACTCAAAGAAAGAAGCCAAGCGTATAGTAAGGATGAGGAAAATGGTAAGAGATTTCAATTATTCAACAAATTTGGACATATTTTTGGTATTTCTAATATCTTTAGTGAAAACTTATGGGGATCGTATTTTCGTTTGGTGGATCCGGAAGGTCGCAACATCATTCAATTTAATGGATTAAACACTGACAAAGCAGAAGATCAATTAGATCAAGCTTATAATTTTTGCATCAAGTTATCTGGATATTTCGGTGATAACGAATTTAGAAATCTAACTAATTTAATAAATTCTTGTGTCATCGATGATTTGAAAGAAATTATTTCATTAGAACTTGGGAATGCAGCACTTTTTTTTGAGCCGTTACGATGGGTTCTTTATAAAGATCGGAATGAAAAAATACATATTGAAGCGAGTTTATATTATAGAACCCACTTTAAAGATAGTAATAAAGTCAAGCTCGCCGCCTATTCTAAGAAGCATATTGTACTTTCTAAAGAATCATTAAATGTCAGATGGTGGGAAAAAAAAGATTCAAAAGAGAATTTAATAATTCACGTTTGGGACTATCATTCAATAGCACTTGATAGAGTCGATTATGATTTCGTTAGAACAGAAGAGGGAGCCCCTCTTGTTGGAATTAGTTCAGCGTCATCCGGAAAGGAATTTAAGGAAGAACAAAAAGAACAAAATTCCGATAAATCTTCATAGCTTTTTAAGAAAAAAATAGGCAAATTACATTTTTTCCGATCTTTCTCTTTTACCCGCATTCACCTAAAAAAAAGTTCCTTGTGTTAGGCCTAAAGGGCCGGCATGATATAGCCCAGGTCGCAGCGAAGCGGAGGCCCAATGGCATTCGGTTAAGGAAGGTTCGTTTTTATAAGTAACTAAAAATAAGCATATCTAAAAAATCATGCTTTTTTAGCACTACCTTTAAAATATAACCAAAAGGCACATGATTTC